>DASPOV010000078.1:0-15654 GCA_035625815.1 Methyloceanibacter sp. | reverse complement strand
AAGTACTCGACCGCCGAGATGGTGCAGCGCGGCCATTACTACGCCATCGTCGACGAGGTGGACTCTATCCTGATCGACGAGGCGCGCACGCCGCTCATTATTTCAGGCCCTCTCGATGACCGCTCCGAGCTCTACAACACGATCGATACATTCATCCCGAGGCTCAATAAGGGCGACTACGAGCTCGATGAGAAGACCCGCGTGGTTACCCTGACCGAGGCGGGCAACGAGCGCGTAGAGCAGCTCTTAACCGCTGCCGACATGCTCAAGGGCGATTCCCTCTACGACATCGAAAACGTCACCGTTGTGCACCACGTGCAGCAGGCGCTCCGTGCGCATACATTGTTCCAGCGCGACCGCGACTACATTGTTAAGGACGGCGAGGTCATCATCATCGACGAGTTCACCGGTCGCATGATGCAGGGGCGCCGCTATTCCGAAGGACTGCACCAGGCGCTCGAGGCCAAGGAGCATGTGAAGGTCCAGCCTGAAAACCAGACGCTCGCCTCCATCACCTTCCAGAACTACTTCCGGCTATACGAGAAGCTTGCCGGCATGACCGGCACGGCTGTGACCGAGGCCGACGAGTTCCTAGATATTTACGGGCTCGACGTGGTCGAGGTGCCGACCAATATGGACATGATCCGCGACGACGAGGACGACGAGGTCTATCGCACCGCGTTGGAGAAATACCGGGCGATCATTAACCTGATCAAGGAGGCGCGGACGCGCGGCCAACCGATGCTGGTCGGCACCACCTCCATCGAGAAATCCGAAATCCTGTCGGAGCTCCTGAAGAAGGATAAGGTGCCGCATCAGGTGCTTAACGCCCGTTATCACGAGCAGGAGGCCCACATTATTGCGCAAGCGGGCGTGCCGGGCGCTGTGACCATCGCCACCAACATGGCAGGCCGTGGCACCGACATCCAGCTCGGCGGCAATCCCGACATGCGGCTCGAGGATTGGGTCGCCGAGGAGATCGCCAAGGGTAAGGAGCCGACACCTGAGCAGATCGCGGCGAAGCGCGAGGATATCAAGGCCGACGTCGCGAAGAAGAAGCGCCAAGCGCTCGAAGCCGGCGGCCTCTACGTCATCGGCACCGAGCGGCATGAGAGCCGCCGTATCGACAACCAGCTGCGCGGTCGCTCGGGACGCCAAGGCGACCCTGGCCGCTCACGCTTTTTCCTGTCGCTGGAAGACGACCTCATGCGCATCTTCGGCTCGCAGCGCATGGACGGCATGCTCCAAGCGCTTGGCCTGAAAGAGGACGAGGCCATCATCCATCCCTGGATCAACAAGGCGCTGGAGAAGGCGCAAGCCAAGGTCGAGGCGCGCAACTTCGACATCCGCAAGAACTTGCTCAAATACGATAATGTAATGAACGATCAGCGCAAGGCGATTTTCGAGCAGCGCCTCGAGTTGATGACGGATGCGGATTTGGGCGAGACCATCGACGACATGCGCCGCCAGGTAATCGACGATCTAATCGAAAAACACATTCCTGAGAAATCCTTCGTCGAGCAGTGGGACGTCGACGGCCTGAAAGAGGACATGCAGGGCATTTTCGATCTGGATCTCCCGATCGGCGACTGGACGAAGGAAGAGGGCATCGGCGAGGACGAGCTACGGGAGCGGCTGGTTCGCGCCGCCGACGAGAAGGCCGCCAAGAAGGCTGCCGACTTTGGCCCCCAAATAATGCGGCAGATCGAGAAGGCGGTCCTGCTACAGACCTTGGATCATCTTTGGCGCGAACATCTCGTCACGCTCGAGCATCTGCGCCAGGTCATCGGCCTCCGCGGCTATGGCCAGCGCGACCCGCTGAACGAATATAAGAGCGAGAGCTTCACCCTGTTCGAGCACGTTCTCTCCCGCCTGCGCGAAGCAGTGACGGGACAGCTCATGCATGTCGAGATCAGCCGGCAAGAAGAGCCTCCTCCGCTCGATGCCGGGGAGCTTCCCCCAATGGAAGCTCATCACTTCGATCCGACCTCTGGGGAAGACGAGTTCGCGCTGGAAGCGGCAAGTGCCGGTCCCGCCGTCGCCGCGCGGGGAAATGCTGGGCCTACCCATGCTAGGAAACCAAGCCAGGGTCCGAACCCGGCAGATCCTTCCACCTGGGGCAAGGTACAGCGGAACGCGCTCTGCCCTTGCGGGTCTGGCAAGAAATATAAGCACTGCCACGGCGCTTACAGCTAGTCGGAGCTTACCGCTCGCGTGCCACCATCCCCGCGCATTGCGTGAGGCTGGGCTCGACGTCCGGCATCGCCTCCATCGCCACATAATGGCCGCCGCAGACGCTGATCACAGGCGCCACGTGGGTACGCTCGAAGGCGTCATAGCCCCTTTTTAGATCGGCCCAGAATTCGCTCCATGGATAGGACTTGCGCAATGCGAGGTTCCGGTCCGTCATGCGGAATGGGAAGATCTGTACATTGAAGGCCGGTTGGCCCTGGTCGAGTGCCGCCGTCACAAGCCGCCAGATCTCATCCACGACGTTATCCGTCATGGCGTAGCAGCCGACGGATTGGCAACCACCATGCACCATGACAAAGGAGCCGGTGCGCCCTTGCGCGCGGTCGAACTCGTTGGGGAAGCCGAGATTGAAGGCGCGGTGCCAGCGGCTGTTGGGGTTGAGCTGATCCCTGGTCACCGAATAGAAGCCCTCGGGCGCCTGTAGATCCCCTTCTTGGAGCTTCGGGCCCAACCGCCCCGACCAGAGACAGACAGGATAGGTCGCAAAAAGCTGATAGCGGCCGTCCTTCTCCATCCACAGCTCAAGCTCGGATTCGAGCTTGAAGATGCGCAGGAAGACCGGCGCCCCGAGCGCGACCCCTTGCGCCTTCAGCCGGTCGTCGAACTTGGATAGGTCCGGCGTACCCGGGAGCGGAAGCCCATTACGCTGATACCAGTGGTTCTGCCAGCGTGTGTACGTGATGGACGCGCGGTCGAGCAGTTGCCTGCCGTCGGAGATGTAGAGGGCATACCCCCCGCCGATCAGAGCCCCGATGAGAAGAAGGAGAAGAAGCTGCCGCAATAAGGGCTCCATGATGCGTCGAAGATGGGCAAAGCCGTGGCGGCGCTAATGCTTGGCTTTGGGCTTCGCTCGTACTGTCTTCGCCGGCACGGGGCTCGCAGGCACAGGTGTCGCGGGAGTCGCCGGCCCGAGGGTAAAGGCCTGGTAGACGGGCGGATTAGGAGGCCTGAAGGTTAGGCCAAACCAGCTGCCGAGCGGTTTGCCGATGATGCTATCATCGGTGGTGCGGCCGTTCGCCTGCTTGGTCGAGGCCTGCTGGAGCGCTGGCATACGTGGCGCTGCCTGAACCGGAAGTCTCTCAAAGGCGGGACAGGCTCCAGCGGGATCCGGCCTCGCGCCGCGGTCAACAAAGGCTGTGTTGATGAGGTAGTGCTTGTCACACACGTCGATCTTTGGCGGCAGATGGGTGATCTCGAAATAATCGTAGCCCTCTTTCAGGTTCCGCCAAAAGTCATACCACTTGTCGTCCTTGTGCTTCGCCATATTGGCTGCTGTCATGCGGAACGGATAGGCTTGCACCTGAAACGATTGCTGGCCGCCAGCGAGTGCCTCGCGCGCGAGAATGTAAATCTCTTCGACCACGCCGTCGGTCATGGCGTAGCAGCCCGCCGACTTGCAATCGCCGTGCACCATGATGTCAGCGCCGGAGCGTCCATAGGCGCGGTCATAGGCGTTGGGGAACCCGAGGTTGAAAGCAAGGTAGTATTGGCTCTTCGGATTCATCTGCGTGGAGGAGACAAGATAGAATCCTTCCGGCGCCTGCCGGTCGCCCTGATTGATCTTGGGGCCTAGCGTGCCCGACCAGTCGCAGATCGGATAGGTCTTGAAGAGAGAGAAGTGGCCGTCGTCCTTCGCCTTCCAGATTTCGAGCTCCGACTCCGACTTGAAGATGCGCACGAGGATAGGCGATTCTTCGGCCATGCCCTTCTGAGCGAGAAGTGCACGCGTCTGAGCGGAGAGGGGCTTCAGATAGGGAGGCGAAAACTGACCGCAGCCACCGAGCGCGCTGACTGACGTCAGCACGCTCGCCGCTATGACGGCGTTGACCCAGCCTGAGCGAAGCATACGCAGTGCCCCTTGCGCACCTCGTCCAAGTTCATACCCAACGGGTTAAGTCGAAGTTAGCGCAGAAGATCCCCCTGGGCGCCAGAACTTCGATACCCCCGAACTGCCCCACCATTATAGGGGCAGCAAAGTCACAGTGGGACTCAAAAATGGCATTTTTCTGGGCAGAATCCTCAGCTTATGCGGCCGACGCCCAGGAATTTATCCCGCCTTGCCTTGCGGATGGCCTCAGGCGTCATATCGTCAAATTCGGCCAAAGCCTGGCCAATTCGATCTCCGGTTGACTGGACCACCTCCCGCCCGTCCCGGTGGGCCCCTCCGATCGGTTCCGGGACGATGCCGTCGATGACCCCGAGCTTGAGCAGGTCTTGGGCCGTGATCTTCATGTTGGTTGCGGCGTCCACGGCCCGGCTTGAATCCCGCCACAGAATCGAAGCCGCAGCCTCCGGCGAGGCGACGGTATAAATCGCGTGCTCCAGCATATAGACCCGGTTGGCGGTGGCGATGGCGACAGCCCCGCCGGAGCCTCCTTCCCCGATAATGACCGACACGATAGGCACGCCTAGGCTGAGGCAGGTGTCGATGCAGCGAGCGATCGCCTCGGCCTGGCCGCGCTCCTCGGCGCCGATTCCCGGATAGGCGCCTGCCGTGTCGATGAGGCTCACGACTGGCAGCGAAAAGCGGTCCGCCATTTTCATGAGCCGCTGGGCTTTGCGGTAGCCCTCGGGGCGCGCCATGCCGAAATTATGCTTGATCCGGCCTTCGGTATCGGAGCCCTTCTCATGGCCGACGATCACCGCCGAGCGGCCCTTAAGGCGCCCGAGGCCACCGATGATCGCCTGGTCCTCGGCAAAATAACGGTCGCCGGCAAGCGGCGTGAAATCCTGCACCATCCCATCAATGTAGTTGCGGAAGTGGGGTCGCTCCGGATGACGGGCGACTTGCGTCTTCTGCCAGGGGGTCAGCTCCGAATAGGTCTCTTCCAAGGCTTCTTTGGCCTTGGCTTCGAGCTTGGCGAGCTCCTCCTCGATGGACACGGAGTGCTGCTCGGCGGCGAGCGCCTTGAGCTCGGCGATCTTACTTTCAAGCTCGGCAATCGGTTTTTCGAAATCGAGATATGTGCGCATTTGGCTAAAGGTGGCCGATCGAACCCGCAACCGGCGGGCTGCCGCACCGAAAGGCAGCGGGAACGTGCTTGTTAAGTGGCCTTGGGGAGAAACCCTGTCAACCGGCAACATCCCTTCAGCCTAGCCGCCAAGCTAGCTTCGTTTGGTTAAATGTAGCTGAGCCAGGGGGTGGTGTTGCTCGACAAGGCGCCGCAGCCGCTCCTCGACGACATGGGTATAGATCTGTGTCGTCGAGATATCGGCATGGCCCAAGAGCTGCTGCACCGTGCGCAAATCCGCGCCCCGCTCAAGCAAATGGCTGGCGAAGGCATGGCGAAGCACATGCGGTGACACCCGCGACGGCTCGATGCCGGCGGCGAGCGCGAGCGCCTTCAGTTCCTGGCCGAAGCGCTGCCGAGTCAGATGCTGTTCCCCGCTCCCTGACGGAAACAGCCAGGGTGACCGCGCTTTTCCTTGCGCCTCATCGGCATTGAGCGCAGCAAGATGATCGGCAAGGGCCTTGCGGGCTGAATCGTTGAGGGGCACGAGACGCTCGCGCCCGCCTTTGCCTTTGATCGTCAACACGCGGTTGTCGCTGACCAGCACACCGCGTGGCAGGCTGAGCAGCTCCGAGACGCGCAGGCCCGTGGCATAGAGCGTTTCAAGCAGAGCATAGAGGCGGAACCCGCGCCGCTTGGCCGAGCCGTCGCCTGCCCGCTCCACAACTTGCGCCGCCGTGTGGAGCAGCGCCTCGACTTCGGCAAGAGACAGCAATTTCGGGAGCGGGCGCCCGAGCTTCGGGCTGTCGATCACCGAGCAGGGATCATCGCCACGCAACTCCTCCGCCAGCAGGAAGCGGAAGAACTGACGCATGGCGGAAAGCTTGCGCGCCCGCGAGGTAGCGGCGAGCCCGTTACGGCTGAGTTGAGCAAGGTAAGCGCGCACGCTGTCCGCCGAAGCGTCGAGCGCAGTCCTGCGCTTGGTGGTGAGGAAAGCCAGGAACTCACTCAAGTCCCGCGTATAGGCCTCGATGGTTTTTGCCGCGGCGCCGCGCTCAGCCATGAGCATGTCGAGGAACAGCGCAAGCTCCGACCGCTCACGCCTGCTGGATCCCCCTTTCCAAGCGCCCAAGGGCTTAGCCCTTTCCGTGCGAGGGCCAATAGGCGTAGAGCGCCTCGAAGGCCAGGCGCCGCGCTTCGGCGTCGAGGGCGCCACATCCAATCCATTGTCGCGGGCAAGATTGAGGGCGCACCGCAACCCTAACGCTCGTCTCGCTGCCGGCGCCTTCCGGGTTTGTGGCGAGCGCCCGCGCGAGCAGGCTTGCGAGCGCCAGCGAGGCAGAAGGGATCGGCACTTGGGCGAGCGGCCGCGTAAGTGCCCTTCCATTAAGCGCGCGACAGAATTCGGGCGGCAGCGCGCCCTCGCCTTGCGCGGCCCCGGCGGTCTGCGGCAGCGTCGGTGCAGGCAGCCGAGGGCCCGGACTCCAGCTTCCGATAGGTGGCGCTGATGGGGTGGCCGGACCTTCGTAGACTCGCGGCGGAATTCCACCTCGCAGCACGGGCAGCTCGCGCCGCTCGACCTGCGCCAAGGCGCGGCCCCATTCGCCGAGGATAGCGGCGAGCGTAAGAGCGAGCCCAGCGAGGAGACTCTTACTCGGTTCGCACCTTGACGTTACGCAAGGATTTGTAAATTTCCTTGGGCTGCGGTTGGAAGTATTCGGCGAGCACATAGAGGCTTCCAGTGACGACACCGGCGACCACCCCCAAGACCATCAGGAATCGAAAGAGTGTCGGCATCGAGGCGCTCGTGTCCTAGTTCTTTTTGTCGTCTCTCCTAAAGGCGTTCTTGTAGCCTCGAACGGGGCCTTATTATGACCCTGGTTCGCCGGGCGCCAAGTGGCCCCACGACATGATGGACGATTCGAAGGGCCGTTGTCAGCACGAGAAAATCGTGGAACCGTGCGGCTCCCACGGATCGCCCCACGGCGGCTGCCCGGCGCACCGCCTCGATGAGATGAGCTTACGCCTGGCTGAGCGCAAGAAAGAATTGGATCAGGAGCTGCGGGCACGAATCCGCGAGGCCCTTGCAGCGAGGAGCATCGTGCTGATCGGCCTTATGGGGGCCGGCAAGACGGCGGTGGGCAGGCGGCTTGCCAACCAGCTCGATCTACCCTTCACCGACGCCGACAGCGAGATCGAGCTTGCCGCAGGCCAGACCGTGAGCGACATCTTTGCCGAGCATGGCGAGCCTTATTTTCGCCAGGGCGAATCCAGGGTTATTGCCCGCCTCTTGCAAGCTGGCCCTCAGGTCCTCGCCACCGGCGGCGGAGCCTATATGGACGCCCGCACGCGGGCGAATATCAAGGCGCGCGGCATTTCCATATGGCTCAAGGCAGAATTGCCGGTGTTGCTCCATCGGGTGAGGCGGCGTGACAACCGGCCGTTGCTCACTTCCGGCGACCCCGACAAGGTGATGCGCGAACTGATGAAAAAGCGCTATCCCATCTATGCCGAGGCCGACATCCCCGTGGAGAGCCGCGATCTGCCTCATGACGTGATCGTAGCCGACGTCTTGGAGGCGCTCGCGCGCTGGCTCGGGTGCGACACAAAGCAAGCCGCCGCGAAAGGCCGCGGCAAGGTATGACGATGCGAGATAGATTGGCAGCCCTGGCGCCTCATGCAGAAGAGACCACGATTAGAGTGGGACTTGGCGACAGAAGCTACGACATCGTTATCGGCGACCATCTGCTCAATGCGGCCGGATCGCGAATTGCCGCCACACTTCCCGGTGCGCGCTGCGCGGTCATCAGCGATGCCACGGTGGCCGCGCTCTATTTGGACCGGCTGAAGGCGAGCCTTGGCGGGCTCTTCCTTGGCGAGGTAGTGGTCGCGCCCGGCGAAGCAAGCAAGAGCTTTCCCGTGCTTGCCGAGGTCTGCGAGCGGCTGCTCGATTTTGGTGTCGAGCGCGGCGATATGGTCGTGGCGCTGGGTGGTGGCGTAGTGGGCGATCTTGCCGGCCTTGCGGCGAGCATCCTTCGCCGTGGTGTCCGCCTTGTGCAGATCCCCACGACCTTGCTCGCTCAGGTCGACTCCTCAATCGGCGGCAAGACGGGGATCGACGCGCCGCAAGGCAAGAACCTGATCGGCACCTTCCATCAACCAAGCCTGGTGCTAGCCGACCTCTCGGTGGTTGCCACGCTTACCCCCCGCGACTTTCACTCCGGCTACGCTGAGGTGCTGAAATACGGGTTGCTTGGCGATGCCCCCTTCTTCGCCTGGCTGGAAGAAAATTGGACGCAAGTCTTCTCTGGCGAAGGCCCGGCGCGCGAGTCGGCCATCGCCACGAGCTGCCGGGCCAAGGTGGCCATCGTGGAGGCCGACGAACGCGAGGAGAGCGGGACTCGCGCGCTTCTCAATCTCGGGCATACTTTCGGCCATGCCTTGGAAGCCTACGCCGGTTATTCCGACCGGCTCCTGCACGGCGAAGCCATCGCCATCGGCATGCACCTCGCCTTTGCCTTCTCTGCCGAACAGGGCCTTTGCCCCTCAGGCGACGTCGGCCGGGTCGAACGGCATTTGGTCGCCGTCGGCTTGCCAAGCCGGATCGCCGATATTCCCGGCGCCCCGCCCTTGCCTGCGCGGCTCCTTGAGCTCATGGCTCAGGACAAGAAGGTGAAGGGCGGCAGGCTCGCGCTGGTGCTCGTGCGCGGCATCGGACAGGCCTTTGCGGAGCGCGACGTCGCCTTGGGTGCCTTGAGCGCGTTCCTTGCGCGGGAGTGCGCCCGGCGATGACACTGGGTATTTCGCTCGGCGCCATCCTCGGATTGCTGATCCTGTCCGCCTTCTTTTCGGGTTCCGAGACGGCGCTGACGGCTGCCTCCCGCGCGCGCATGCATGCGCTCGAGCAGGGAGGCAACCGCCGCGCCCGCATCGTCAATCGGCTGCTCTTGATCCGCGAAAGGCTGATTGGCGCGATCCTGCTTGGCAACAGCCTCGCCAACATTGCCGCTTCCGCGCTTGCCACGAGCCTGTTTCTGACCCTGTTCGGCGAGGCGGGAGTCGCCTACGCCGCGGTGGTGATGACGGTGTTGGTCGTCTTGTTCGCCGAGGTACTTCCGAAGACCTACGCCATCGTCAACGCCGACCGCATGGCGCTGGTGCTCGCACCCGCCGTCCGGATTGTGGTGGCGGTGTTCGCCCCAATCACCGCCGCCATGCAGTTCCTCGTGCGCCATACCTTGCGGCTGTTCGGCGCCTCCGTGGGTGATGATGTCGAGGTCCTGTCGGCCCATGAGGAGCTGCGCGGCGCCATCGAGCTGCATCACAAGGAAGGCGGCGTGGTGAAGCTTGACCGCGACATGCTTGGCGGGGTGCTCGATCTCCGTGAGCTCACGGTCTCCGACATCATGGTGCACCGAACCAAGATGGATGCGATCGACGTCGATCTCCCGAGGGAGCAGGTGGTCGATGCGGCGCTAAAGAGCTCCCACACCAGGCTGCCCTTATGGCGCGGCGAACGCGAAGAGATCGTCGGCATTCTTCACGCCAAGACTCTACTCCGGGGGCTCCACGAAGCACGAGGAGATTTGAGCAGGCTCGACATCATGTCGTTGTCGACGCCGCCCTGGTTCGTACCGGACGCCACGACGCTCAAGGACCAGCTCAACGCCTTTCTCAAGCGCAAGGCGCATTTCGCCATCGTGGTTGACGAGTATGGTGAGGTCATGGGCCTCGTCACGCTTGAGGACATCATCGAGGAGATCGTCGGCGACATCACTGATGAGACCGACATTGCCTCGCTCGCCGCGCGGGTGCAGCCCGACGGGTCGCTGATGGTGGATGGCTCAGTACCGATCCGCGACGTGAATCGTATGATGGAGTGGGACATTCCCGACGAGGAGGCCACGACCATCGCGGGCCTCGTCATTCACGAGGCCCAGACCATTCCCGAACCAGGCCAACGCTTCACCTTTCACGGCTTCCGCTTTGAGGTGTTGCGGCGCCAACGAAACCGCATCACCTCACTTCGCATCACCCCGCTTTCCGCGCGCAAGAACAAACGCGAGCAAAGCAAAGCGTCCTGATGCTTAAGACGCGGCGCGTTCTTCGGGCGTAAGCGCGCTGACCGCAAGCGCATGCACGTGGCCGGCAAGCTCCTCGGCGAGCGCCGCATTGACCATGCGGTGACGCTCGAGCAGCGATTTCCCGGCAAAGGCCTCCGAGACCACCGTAACGCTAAAATGGCTCTCGCCGGTCTCAGGCGAGGAATGGTGGCCGACGTGACGGTGGGAGTCGTTCACCACCCGGAGCTCAGCCGGGGCAAAGGCTTCAGTGAGCTTCTCTCTGATCGACGTTTCGATGCGCATTCGAGTCATGTCCTTCTCATCATGCGATCGAGCTTATTTCGGGGCTCTCGGAACTCTCGGTTCCATCAATCGCACTTGAAGCCCGGGGCAGCCGCTTCGATCGCTGCTGAGAGCTGCTCAAGCCGCCCGCGGACCCGTCCATGGCGACCACCCTGAGCATTGGGATTGAAATACCCGAAAGTGGCCGTCCATTGGACCCATCGAGATGCGGCAGCGCGTTGGGTCGCGACAATAGCCTACGACCGGCTGACACCATGTCCTTCCGCACTGCATAATTCTTGAAGCGATCGTAGGCCAGATTTGCCGTCACCACGGTATCGGCGATGTCCGCGTTGGGCCGAAGCTGAGGCTCGCCGAGAAACGTGCATGAGATGTCGAAGTGAGCGTACCGGTCCTGGCAATGCGCGCCGGTCGCGGCAAGGATCGGCGGGACCATGACACGCGGATCTTGCGGACTGCCGTTGATCCGCACCTACGTGCAGAGCGCGGAATGGCCGCCGCAATCACCGTCACGGCGGCGGCAGGGATCACGGCGCTGGAACAGCTCATACACAAATGTCGCAGCGCCCCGTGAGCGCCACCAGGGCCTGAAATGAGCAGGATGGCTGCAAGCGCAAATGACAAGAACAGAGCCCGAAATATTTCGCTCCCGCAGCGAGCCCCGCATAAGCCCCCAGCAGGATCGCGCGGAATGGAGCTGGATCCGCCAGAAGCTTGATCAGCGCCGACGAGTGCAAGGATCAAGAACGGCGGTATAAAAACGTCCTCTGCCGCCGCTGCCGCCAAAGCACTGAGGTCGGGAAGCAACGAGCCTTGCAAGGCAGAGGGTCGCAAATACGAGTAGGCCGCCGGCGAACGCCGCGCAAACCTGCCCCACGTCGACAACGGACTGGAGATCGCGGGCCTGAGCGAAGAGATCGGCGACTTGCTTCACCTCGATCCTGAGGAGCGGATCGAAATAACGGTCGTTGCCCCTTCCTAACCGCGTTGATCTTCTCCCATACATCGCCGAACTTACGTAAGGGAAAATCGATGGTATGCAGCGTCGCCACGACAAAGATCACGGCAAGGAAGGGCGCAGAGGCTAGCCCCCGAGATCCATCCCCGCATCGGCTGAACCCCCGCCTCCAGCGCACCTCAGGGAGAGGCGCTTGACATACTTTGTTCAACAATCGCCGCTTCAATTGGAGCGGCTCCCGCGACCCTTGGCCTCGCGGTTCGAGACAGGGGGCGCGAAGCTTGCCCTTGTCACGCTCACTACCCATAGTTAGAGGTAATGAAGCTCGACTCGAAATTCCTCGATCGCCTCCGCGTCAAGCCAGATGCGGCCCGACTCATGCGCGATGCCTGCCCGACTTGCGAATCGCAGGGTTGCCCTGAGCCCGGGCTTTACCCTGCGCCTAAGGGCCGCGGCCAAGAGGGCGAGTACCACCGTTTCTGCCTCGAGCACGTCCGCCAATATAACAAGTCCTACAACTACTTCGCCGGCATGCCGGACGAAGACGTTGCAAAGCACCAGAAAGACGACACGATCGGCCACCGCCCGACCTGGTTCGTGGGGGTGAATTCCTGGGCCCGAAATCGTGCGACGAAGCCTCAACAGCGGCGCAACGGCTTCGCTCACCGCTTCACGACGTATGACCCCTTTGGGCTGTTTGGCGCCAAATCGGCGGCGGAGCCGAATCAGAGCGGCGAGCCGGCCCGGCCCTTGCGGCGGGCCGAGCGCAAATGCCTGCGCCAGCTCAATCTCGAGGACGGGGCTACCAAGGCCGAGATCAAGGCGCGGTTCAAGGACTTGGTTAAGCGCCACCACCCTGACCGCAACGGCGGGGACCGCCGCTCGGAGGACAAGTTGCGCGAAGTAATCCAAGCCTATAACTATCTGAGACAAGCGGGGCTTGCTTGAGCGGTTTGGCCCTCACCCCGCATAGCATGCGATCGACAGGCTCTTAAATCCCATGACCTTTGCAGCTTCTACCAACGGCGCCGGACTGCCGGACATGACGGTTTCGGTGCGCCAAGTGTTTGGCATCGACACCAATCTCGAGGTGCCCGCCTATTCTCGTCCCGATGAGCACGTGCCGGATGTCGACCCTGACTATCTCTTCAACCGGGAGGTGACGCTCGCCATCCTTGCCGGCTTCAAGCACAACCGCCGGGTGATGATCCAGGGCTATCACGGTACCGGCAAATCCACCCATATCGATCAGGTGGCAGCGCGGCTCAATTGGCCCTGCATGCGCATCAATCTCGATAGCCATGTGAGCCGCATCGACCTCGTGGGCAAGGATGCGATCGTCATCCGCGACGGGTTGCAGGTCACCGAGTTCCGTGAGGGTATCCTGCCTTACGCGCTGCAGAGCAATACCGCGCTGGTCTTCGACGAGTACGACGCCGGCCGACCGGACGTGATGTTCGTGATCCAGCGGGTGCTCGAAGTCTCTGGCAAGCTCACTCTGCTCGACCAGTCGAAGGTGATCAGGCCGAATCCGGCCTTCCGTCTCTTCTCCACCACCAACACCATCGGCCTTGGCGACACGAGCGGCCTCTACCACGGCACGCAACAAATCAATCAGGGACAGATGGACCGCTGGTCGATCGTCGTCACCCTCAATTATCTGCCGCACGACGACGAGGTGAACATCGTGCTCGCCAAGGCAAAGAGCTGGAGCACCGATGCCGGCCGCAAGATCGTGGGCAACATGGTGCGCGTGGCGGAGCTCACCCGCAACGCCTTCATGAATGGCGACCTCTCCACGGTGATGAGCCCGCGCACGGTGATCACCTGGGCCGAGAACGCCGAGATCTTTGGCGACGTCGGCACCGCTTTTGCACTGAGTTTCCTCAACAAATGCGATGAGCTCGAGCGTGGTCTGATCGCCGAGTTCTACCAGCGTTGCTTCGGCGAGGACCTGCCCCAGTCGACCGCCAACGTGGCCTTGAGCTGACCATGGGCTTGAGCAAGCGGAAGGAGGGGCCGCTCGATCCGTTCAAGCGCGCGCTCACGGCTGCCACCCGGTCCATTGCCTGCGACAGCGCCGTGGAGGTCATCTTCAGCAACGAGCCGCCTGGCCTGTTCGGCAAGACTGCGCGGTTGCCAGAACCTTCGCGCGTTCCGACTAAAGGCGAGATCGCAGTGATCCGCGGTCATGCCGACGCTGCTGCGCTTGCCATTGCTTGCCATGACCCGAACTTGCACGCGAAGCTCGCGCCGTCCCGCGGCGAGGCGCGCGCCATGTTTGAGGCGATCGAGCAAGCGAGGGTCGAGGCCATCGGCGCTCAGCGCATGGAAGGCGTCTCGGCCAATCTTGCCGCACGCCTAGAGCAACGTTATGAGCGAAGCCGTATCAGCGAGGCGACCGACCGCTCAGAGGCACCGCTGCCGGAGGCGCTTGCCCTTCTCGTGCGCGAGCGGCTGACCGGGCTTACCCCTCCGGCTAAGGCGCGCGCGATCGCCAACCTCTGGCGTCCCTGGATCGAGGGCCGCGCAAGAACGGTGCTCAATCGCATGCCTGATACGATCTTCGACCAGGATGCCTTTGGCCGGCTCGCGCGCGACCTGCTCGCCGCTTTAAACCTTGCCGACCAGCTCGACCAGACCAGCGAGGAAGAGCACGAGGGCAAGAAAGGAGAGCCTGAGCCCTCGGCCGCCGATGCGGAGAATGAAGACGCCGAAGGGCGGGAGCGCGCTGAGCTTGCCTCCGAAAGTCAGGCCGACCAGGATGCCATGATTGACGAGACCCTCGACGAGCGGAAGGAAGGCGCGGCCGATCGTATCGATCGCGAGCCCGGGGCGCGCGAGAGCATCCGCCGGCCTAAGCCCTGGTGCCCCAACCTCTCGGTCCTCGATAACCCGGAGGCCTTCGGCTACAAGGTCTTCACCCGCGCCTATGACGAGACCGTCGGCGCCGAAGAGCTCTGCGACTTGGACGAGCTCGAGCGCTTGCGCACGTTCCTCGACAAGCAGCTGCAAGCGCTGCACGGCGCCGTGGCGCGGCTCGCTAACCGTCTGCAGCGCCGACTGCTCGCGCAACAGAACCGCGGCTGGGACTTCGATCTTGATGAGGGCTTGATCGATGCTGCGCGGCTGGCCCGCGTGATCGTAGACCCTATGCATCCCCTCTCCTTCAAGCAGGAGCGCGACACCCAGTTCCGCGACACTGTGGTGACCCTTCTTCTCGACAATTCCGGTTCAATGCGCGGTCGGCCGATCATGGTCGCCGCCTGCTCCGCCGACATCCTCGCCCGCACGCTCGAGCGATGCGGCGTGAAAGTGGAGATTCTTGGCTTCACCACCCGCGCCTGGAAAGGTGGCCACGCCCGCGAGCAATGGCTCAACGGCGGCAAGCCGGCCTTCCCTGGCAGGCTCAACGACCTCCGCCACATCGTCTACAAGTCCGCCGATGCGCCTTGGCGGCGGTCTCGCCGCAATCTCGGACTCATGATGCGTGAAGGCCTGCTCAAGGAGAATATCGACGGCGAGGCGCTTGCCTGGGCGCACACCCGCCTGCTTGCGCGGCCTGAGCAACGGCGAATTCTGATGATGATTTCCGACGGTGCGCCGGTCGACGATTCGACGCTCTCGGTCAATTCCGGCTCTTATCTTGAGCGCCATCTTCGCCAAGTGATCGAGGAAATCGAGACCCGCTCGTCTGTCGAGCTCGTTGCCATTGGCATCGGTCACGACGTGACGCGCTATTATCGTCGCGCCGTGACGGTGATCGATGCCGAGGAGCTGGCCGGCGTTATGACCGACAAGCTCGCCGAGCTGTTCGACGAGGATCTTGCCTGGCGCCAATTTTACCGCGCGGCGCCGGGGGCCGCCCGCGCCAAGCGCCGCAAGCTGAATTAGCTCGGCGCCGTGGCGTTCGTGTCGGCGAAAGCCTTGCGCGACAGCATCCCGGCAATCCTCGCCGCGGCTTCCGGCAACCGTGCTCGAAGCTGCCAAGCCGGTGAAGATCATGACAATCCTGAGTGCAAGGACTTCGATAAACTCGTCTAGCGCGTTGGACTAGGCGAAACCACCTCGCCCCGATATCAGACAATTACGGCGCGCTACAGCGAACGCTCTTAATGCAATTCGC
>DASPOV010000077.1:0-3066 GCA_035625815.1 Methyloceanibacter sp. | reverse complement strand
TCAAGACGCATGTCATGTTGGATCGTTGGGCGAACCAAAGCATGGGTGGAAGTTCGTCGATGCCGACGTGTTATCGCGCAATCAAAGAATTTATTCGCTTACAGGAGCAAAGTGATTACCCGTCTGTGATCAACTGCATCGTGACAACTGGCACGTAACCAGTTTCTGGGCGGATGGCTGATACCAATTCCCACCGCTTCAACGATTGCGGAGTCATCTGCTTCGGCGGCGTTAAGCCCACCGACACACACCAAATGTTATTTTCGCCTCCTATCCGAGGGCCGACCTCGCCATGGCAAGCTGGAAGGCTGCCGCAAAATACCGCGATTAGCGAAGGTCCGGAATGGGTCAAGGAACGAACCCGCTCGCGCGGGAGTGCGCTGCGCGCGGAGCGGAGCAAGTGGCGAGGGTTACGCTAACCAAGTGATCGAGAGGCGATGACGGGGTGGGCGTCCCGTCCTGAGGATTGAGGGTTCCCAACTCCAACCTCAGGACAGGAGCCTTCGATGAGTGACAAGCCTATCAGCGATCTTCGCGCCCGTATGATCGCAGACATGACCATTCGGACCTTCAGCGACAAGACGCAGCGCGACTATATCCGGAATGTTGAGGCCTTTGCCAGATTTCTCGGCCGCTCCCCCGACACTGCGACCGGCGACGACATCCGCCGCTTCCAGCTTGCGCAGGTCAATGAGGGCGCGCAGCCCCCGAAGATGAATGGGCAGGCCTCGGCGCTGCGCTTCTTCTTTACCATCACGCTCGGCCGCGCCGACCTCGCCCATCAGCTGGCCCGCACGCACTATCCGCGCAAGCTGCCGCGGGTGCTCGCTCCAGAACAGGTGGCCCAGCTGATCGAGGCCGCGCCCGGTCCCGGTCTCAAGCACAAGGCCGCGCTCAGCATCGCCTACGCCGCCGGCCTGCGCGGCTGTGAGGTCGTCATGCTGCGGGTCGGCGACATCGACTCCAAACGCATGCTGATCCGTGTCGAGATGGGCAAGGGCCGCAAGGATCGGCACGCCATGCTGTCGCCCCAGCTTCTGGACTTGCTGCGCGCATGGTGGTCGCAATGCCGGTCGAAGGGCTGGCTGTTCCCGGGCCGGGATCCACTCCTGCCAATGACGGTACGCCAGCTCAACCGCGTCTGCCACATGGCGGCCGAGGCGGCGGGGCTCGGCAGCTGGGTCACGCCGCATACGCTGCGCCACTCGTTTGCCACGCATCTCTTGGAGAGCAATATCGACGTGCGGGTGATCCAGGTCCTGCTGGGCCATGCCAAGCTGGACACGACCGCCCGCTACACCCACGTCGCCACCAACGTGCTGCGCATGGTGATGAGCCCGTTGGAGCGGCTGACGCTGCCGAAGGAGGGGCCGCCGGCATAACCGGCCGACATGGCCCGGCCAGCTCTGGAGGTCGCGGACATCTTCCGCGGCCACGGGCCCGCTTGGCGTGATGCCAACCGCGGTCATGTGAGCCTCGAACAGCTCAAGGTGATGAGTGCGATCGAGAGCTGCCGCACGGCGGCCCTCGGCGGGCATGTCACACGCTGCGAGGACTGTGCCTACACGGCGATCGCCTACAACAGCTGCCGCAACCGGCACTGTCCAAATGCCAGGGCGCGGCGGCGCGCGAATGGATGGCGGCGCGCGAGGCCGAGCTGCTGCCGGTCGCCTATTTCCACGTCGTCTTCACGCTGCCGGCGGCGATCGGCGACATCGCCTACCACAACAAGGCGGTGATCTACGATCTCCTGTTCAAGGCTTCGGCGCAGACAATGCTCACCATCGGAGCGGACCCCAAGCACCTCGGCGCTCGCATCGGCATCACCGCAGTCCTTCATACCTGGGGCTCGGCAATGACCCACCATCCGCACATCCACATGATCGTGCCGGGCGGCGGGCTTGCCAGAGACGGCAGCCGTTGGATCTTATGCAAGCCTAAATTCCTGCTGCCCGTGCGCGTGCTCTCCCAGCTGTTCCGGCGGTTGATGCTGGAGAGGCTTGTGGCTGCTCACCAGATGGGGCAGCTGCAATTCTTCGGCGCCCATGCGCACTTGGCTGACGCCAAGGCGTTCGCGGCGTTCCTTGCTCCGCTCAGAAGGAAGCGCTGGTTCGTCTACACCAAGCGCCCATTCGCCGGCCCCAAGGCCGTGCTCGCCTATCTGTCGCGCTACACCCACCGTGTCGCCATCTCCAACCGTCGCCTGATCGCGCTCAACGACCGGCGGGTCACCTTCAAGGTCAAGGACTACCGGATCAAGGGACCGGGACGCTACACCTTGATGACGCTCGATGTCGGCGAGTTCATCCGCCGCTTCCTCATCCACGTCCTGCCCAAGGGCTTCCACCGCATCCGCCACTACGGCCTGTTCGCCGGCAGCAATCGCGCCGAAACCATCGAGAACGTGCGTAAGCTCTTGAACTTCGCTCCGCCCGCCGCCGATGCTTCGGCAAAAGCTCACCAGCCAAGCCAAACCGATGAGGCGCAGCCGCTCTCCCACCCGTGCCCCTGCTGCGGCGGCCGCATGTTCGTCATCGAGACCTTCGAGGCAGGCTGCCAGCCGCGCCATCCGCCGACCGCACCTCTCCGCGCAATCAGGATCGACACCTCATGATCGCTCACACAAGCTCCCGCATCATCGCACGCCTCTCACGCCGGCCATCGACCGGCGACGCTGCCGCGCGCCTCGATAGGTGCCCCGCATTGTGTACGAGCCGGCCTGCGTCGCCCAAATACCGCGCCAGCACCCCTCATCCAAAGCCGACCAACCAATCCGGTGCCTTCAATCACCCGACGCCCACGCCTCAACGGCCTCCCTCCAACCGCCGCCCCACACTCAAATCCACATAGCGCAGCACCGCCTCGCCTCAACTTCCCGCGGGTTCCTTCCCTGGAGGCTTTCGGACGACGGCCCCCGGTGCAAGTGGAAATGTCGCGACGGGGCCGTCATCCGAAACCCTTCACAGATTCAGACCTCGCGAGTTGCCGCCGAGGACGACCGGTCTGCCTCCGACAGCGGAAAGACTTGCGCTCGCCGAGTGGCTTTATTTTCGCTCACGAAACTCT
>DASPOV010000076.1:0-3510 GCA_035625815.1 Methyloceanibacter sp. | reverse complement strand
TGGGCGGGAAGACCGACTTTAGCGTCCTTTGGCTTTCCGACGGCCTTGACTATGGCGAGGGGCAAGCCTTCACCGAAAGCCTTGCTAAGCTCGCAGGTCCGTCTGGAAGCGTCGTCATGCGCCGCCCGGAGGGAGACGACGCCGCTCTTGCCCTCGACCAATCCGCCGGCGAGCGCAGCGGACTGACCGTTCGTGTCACTAGCGGTGCCCAAGGCCCGCGCTCCGGTGTGATCAAGGTGGTAACCGGCCGCGGCGAGCCTCTCGGCGAAGTTCCTTTCACCCTTCCGCAAGGGTCGCGCGAGACAAAGGCGCAATTCGACCTGCCGCTCGAGATTCGCAATCAGGTGGCGCGCATCGAGATCGGCGGCGAGCGCTCCGCAGGCGCCGTATATCTGCTCGACGCCCGCTCGGAATGGCATCGGGTCGGCATTATTTCCGGTGAATCCAGAGAGGCTGCGCAGCCCCTGCTCTCCCCGCTCTATTATGTCCAGCGGGCACTTTCGCCGTACGCCGACGTAGTAACCCCGGCAGAGGGGAATATCTCGACGGTTGTGCATGAGTTGATCGACGGGAAAGTTTCGACCATCGTGCTCGCCGATATCGGCAAGCTCGTTCCCGGCACCGAGGAGGAACTCGAGCGTTGGCTGAAGGCCGGAGGCGTTCTTATTCGCTTTGCCGGTCCGCGCCTTGAGCAGGGCGGCGACGAATTGCTGCCTGTCGCCTTACGCCGCGGCGAGCGCTCGCTCGGCGGCTCGCTCTCCTGGAACACGCCGCAGCCCCTTGCCCCCTTCGAAGAGTCGAGTCCCTTCCATGGGCTTGCCATACCGGACGACGTGAAGGTGAACCGCCAGGTGCTCGCCGATCCCACCGTTGCCACCGACTCGCAAGTGTGGGCGAGGCTTGCGGACGGTACGCCCCTCGTCAGCGCGTCACGATTGGGCGAAGGCTGGATCGTGCTGTTCCATGTCACCGCGAATTCGGACTGGTCGAATCTTCCGCTGTCCGGGCTCTTCGTCGAAATGCTTCGCCGCGCCGTGAGTATTGGACCGAGCAAGGTCGACGTCGGCTCAGGCGATCAATCGCCGGCAGCGGCCGAACCATCCAAAGCGTCGACGAGCCCAAATGTTGCCCAAGCAAGCGCATTGCCGCCGATCCAGACCCTCGATGGTTATGGCCAATTGGTGTCGCCACCAGCGCGGGCGACTCCGCTTTCGTCGGATCAGATCGACGCCGCCCAGCCAAGCCCAGAGCATCCGCCAGGCTATTACGGCACCTCGGGCTCGGCGCGCGCCTTCAACGTCATGACCGCCAAGACCGTGCTCAAGCCGCTTAAGCCCATGGGCACAGGCCAAGTCGGCGGCTACGTGACGCGCAAGCCCGTCCCGCTCGAGTCCTGGCTCTACCTCGCGGTGCTCGCGCTCTTTGCCATCGACGTACTGTCAGTGCTGATCATGAGCTTTGGGCTAGGCTTACGCCGGCGCGGATCCGTAACCGGCGCCGTGCTGCTTATGCTTGCACTGACGCCGCTGTCGTTGCCCCAGGCGCCAGCAAAAGCCGAGACGCAACAAGGCGCGACGAGCACCGATGACTTTGCGATGAAAGCTTCGTTAAAGACTCACCTCGCCTACGTCATGACGGGAGATGTCCAAATCGACGAGGTGAGCCGCCAGGGTCTTGCCGGGCTCAGCAAGGTGCTCACCGCCCGCACCGCACTCGAACCGGCCGAGCCCATGGGCGTCGATATCGACAAAGATGAGCTCGCCTTCTTCCCGATTCTCTATTGGCCAGTGCGCGAGGATGCGCAGCCCCTCTCCGACGCGACGCTCGCCAAGGTCGATGCCTTTATGAAGCAAGGCGGCTTAATCATTTTCGACACCCGCGATCAGGAAAATTCGATGCCCGGCAGCGGCACACAGAACAAGGCGTTGAGCCGTTTGATCGGCCAGCTCGACGTTCCGCCGCTCGAGCCCGTGCCGGAAACCCACGTGCTAACCAAGTCTTTCTATCTGATGCGCGACTTTCCCGGTCGCTGGGATGGAGGCACGCTTTGGGTCGAAGCCGAGCCAGAAGGCGAAGCTGACCGCTCCGAGCGCTCTCGCCGGACCGACGGGGTGAGCTCGATCGTCGTCACTTCGAACGATCTAGCGAGCGCTTGGGCGCTCGACGAACACAACCGTCCGCTCTACGCCACCGTACCTGGTGGCGAGGTGCAGCGGGAAATGGCATTCCGCGCCGGGGTCAATCTTGTGATGTACGCGCTCACTGGCAACTATAAAGCCGACCAGGTGCACGTACCCGCCCTGCTCGAGCGTCTTGGTCAGTAAAACGCCATGAGCTGGTCGATCGAATTCACCCCCTTCGTATCATGGCCCGTATTGTGGGCGCTCGCTGCCGTGGGCGTGGCGCTGTTCGCACTACTGCTGTGGCGCGCGCGCCGCGGCGCGGTGTTGCGCGCCGCAAGCTATGCGCTGCTGCTGTTTGCCGTCGCCAATCCGCATTTGAAGCAGGAGGACCGCGAGCCGCTCAATGACGTCCTTGCCGTGGTCGTGGACGACAGTCAGAGCCAGACCATCGCTGGCCGCGATCCGCGCACCGAGGCCGTCCGCAAGGACCTTGAGGATCGGCTCAAGGTCTTTCCCAATCTCGACGTCCGTTGGATTCACTCCACCTCCACCGCGAGCGACGGCGACCGCGACGGCACCATGCTGTTCACCGACCTCGGCAAGGGCTTGGCCGACGTGCCGCCGGACCGGCTTGCCGGCGTTATCATGCTGACCGACGGCAATGTCCATGACGTGCCGGGAAATGCCGCGGCGCTCGGTTTCGATGCGCCAGTGCACGCGCTGATCACCGGCAAGCCCGGCGAGTTCGATCGCCGGCTCGAAGTGTTGCGGGCGCCGCGCTTCGGCTTGGTAGGCGGCGAGCAGCAGGTCGAGGTCAAGGTTACCGAGACCACTTCGAGCCATGCAAGCGCCGTGAAGCTCACCATCAGCCGTCAAGGCGAGGCCGCTACCACGATGGCCGTGCGCGTCGGCGAGAAGGTCGAGATCCCCGTCAAGGTCGATCACGCTGGCCCCAACATCGTTGAGATCGAGGCGGAAGCAGCGCCCGGCGAAATCTCCACTGTAAACAACCGCGCCGTGCTCACCGTGGAAGGCGTGCGCGAGAATTTGCGCGTGCTGCTCGTGTCCGGCGAGCCCCATGCCGGCGAGCGCACCTGGCGCAACATGCTCAAATCCGACGCCGCGGTCGACCTAGTGCATTTCACTATCCTACGCCCGCCAGAGAAGCAGGACGGCACGCCGATCAACGAACTGTCGCTGATCGCATTCCCGACCCGCGAATTGTTCCAGCAGAAGATCGGCGAGTTTCAGCTCATCATCTTCGACCGCTATGCGCGGCAAGGCGTGCTGCCGATCATCTATTTCGACAACATCACCCGCTACGTGCGCGACGGCGGCGCCGTGCTGATCGCCGCCGGCCCCGATTACGCGAGCCAAACCAGCCTCT
>DASPOV010000075.1:0-3796 GCA_035625815.1 Methyloceanibacter sp. | reverse complement strand
CGCGGACGCAGGCTTTTGCGGCGCAATGGCAGCGGTCTTTCGCGGCTCTGGCGCGGCATTCTTGGCGGGACTGGCTTCGCCCGACGCGACACTGTCCTTCTTGCACTGCGCATTCGCCGCGGCAGTGGCCGTACCAGCCCTGGACTTCTCGGCGGGGATGGTGCTGCTACCGCCCAGCACGGCGTGCGCAAGGAATATGGTGCTGCCGGCATAGAGCACGGCTCCCGCCAGCCACAACGTTAAAAGCAATCTACTTTTCATGCCGAGGCTCTGCTCCGGCTCTTTCGCCGGCTTGATTCGGTCGTCAAGTTAAGCAGGAATGCCAGAAACAGACCGTTAATTGACACGCCGAAATGGCAAGACCGTGGGAACCAAAGCCCAACAAAAAGGCTGTCAGCCGTTTCTGGGCGGGGAAAGCGCTGGCCTATTGGCCTGGATGCTCTGCAGATATTCGATGATCGCCTGAGCGTCGTGAGGGCTGAACATGTAAACCGGCATGTCCGGACGCCCGGAGACGATCCCTTCGGCGAGCGACCCGGCAAGGTCTTCGATGGGGTTTCGGCCGGAAGAGAGCGGAAGGGAGTGGCTTCCTCGTGCGGGATGTCGCCCTCCTTGCCGACCGCATGACAGCGCGAGCAGTTCTCCTGACCAGCATTTCGCCTTGTCGATGAGGGTCTTGTCAGCGGCGTACGCCGGAGCGGTGGGGCTCAGAAGCACCACGCCGCCAAAAACAGCCGCCCTGGGCGCGCCCCGCCCCCTCCTCTCCTCATGACGTTCGACGACTAGCTTCTTCTCACAAGGGCTTCATTGACCTTGGTCAAAGTTGCGCCTCCCGCCGCAAGGCGCGGCCGGGCGGATCCGCCCCTAATAGAAGCGAGCTCTCCCCGCGCTCGCCTGCGCGGAGACAGCCACGGTTGTTGTTTGCTTCTTTAGTTCCCTCGTTGAGCGGAACAGTCTTTTCAGCATTTAGTTGCTGATTTGATGCTTGAGCCGTTCTATCTCGTCCTTGAGACGCAGCTTTTGACGTTTCAACTCCGCGATCTTGAGATCGTCGGCCGTCGGCCGGGCCATCTCTTCTTCTATCTTCCGATCCAGTTGACGATGTTTTTCTGACAACTCCACAAGATGTGCGTCGAGCGCCATATTCAGACCTCCGACTCAGTTGGTCCAGGGCCCTTTATTGTGACAAATCGGCGACCTTTTGTCTAACGCCGCTCCCCCCGTGTCGGGCGGTCGCTATCCGCTTCAGGGTGATCCGCCAAGCAGCTCAAGTCATGCGAGAAACCTTGCGCGGCCTCAGATTCGCCGTGATACTTTTCGCGAGTCCCCGAAAGGCATAACAAGGAGCTGGGGCGTCCATGGAGAGCGAGGAGATTCGCGAGCTCCGGGCGACGTTGCTCAAGCTCAAGCAAGAGCACCGCGATCTCGACAGCGCAATCAACGCGCTCGAGGAGTCCGGCCGCGCCGATCAGCTACAACTCAAGCGGCTGAAGAAAAAGAAGCTGTTCCTCAAGGACGAGATCGCCCGCATCGAGGATCAGCTCCTGCCCGACATCATCGCCTAGCTTGAAGCGAATCATGACGATCCACTTTTAACCAAGCGTTTACCGCTCCAGACCTCCAATCTCCTTGCCAAGGGTCGCACAACCCTATAAATCCCCCGCTTTTCGCGAAGTCTAGCGCCCTTTCCCGAAATGAGCATGACATGATCGATGATAAGCCCGGCGTCGGCATCATCATGGGCAGCCGCTCGGACTGGCCCACGCTCAAGGCCGCGGCCGACGTGCTCGATGCACTGCGTGTGCCTTACGAGACCAGAATCGTCTCGGCGCACCGGACGCCAAAACGCCTCTACGATTACGCCACGGGCGCGCGTGAGCGTGGGCTGAAGGTGATCATCGCCGGCGCCGGGGGCGCCGCGCACTTGCCCGGCATGGCTGCCTCCATGACAGAATTGCCGGTGCTCGGCGTACCGATCGAGAGCCGCTCGTTGAAAGGCCTCGACAGCCTCCTGTCCATCGCCCAGATGCCCGCCGGCGTGCCGGTCGGAACGTTGGCAATTGGCGAGGCGGGGGCGGCCAATGCCGGCCTGTTGGCGGCCCAAATTCTCGCTTTGTCCGACACGGCGCTCGCTGCGCGCGTCATGGCGTGGCGCGCCGCCCAGACTGACGGCGTCGCCGAGGCACCAGAGGTAAATGCCTGAAGCCCTCCCTCCAGGAAGCATCGTCGGCATCCTCGGCGGTGGCCAGCTCGGCCGCATGCTCGCGCTCGCCGCGGCAAGGCTAGGGCTCAAGACCCACATCTATTCCGACGAGCCGAATATGCCGGCCTTCGACGTGTCGGCGTTCACGACCATCGGGTCCTTCGAAGACGAGGCGGCGCTCAGCACCTTCGCCGTGAACATAGACGTGATCACGTGCGAGTTCGAGAACGTGCCGGCGCGCGCGCTGGAGATTGCCGGCGCAAAAGCGCCGGTGCATCCCCCTGCCAAAGCCTTCGCAGTCGCCCAAGACCGGCTCGTGGAGAAGAACTTCATGCGTGGTCTCGGTATCCCCGTCGCCGATTACGCCAACGTGCATGACGAGCAGAGCCTGCGCGATGCATTGGGGCGGGTGCAGCTCCCAGCGATTCTCAAGACGAGGCGATTGGGCTATGACGGCAAGGGGCAGGCGCTGGTCCGCACCGAGAAAGAGGCGATCGCATCCCTGAAGGCGTTTCGCGGCAAGCCCGTTCTTATCGAGAGCCTCGTCGCTTTTGAGCGCGAGATTTCGGTCGTCGTGGTGCGCGGGCAGGACGGCGTGCTGAAGTTCTACGATACGGTCGAGAACGTGCACCAGCACAGCATCCTTTCCATCAGTCGCGTGCCCGCCCGCATCCATGCCGATTGCGACGTGGAAGCAAGACATATTGCGGGCAAGGTTGCCAAGGCGCTCGGCCATGTTGGCGTGCTCTGCGTGGAAATGTTTCAGCGCGAAGACGAGACTCCTCGGCTCCTGGTTAACGAGATCGCGCCACGAGTACACAATTCCGGCCATTGGACCATCGACGGCTGCCTCGTGAGCCAGTTCGAGAACCATATCCGGGCCATTGCCGGCTGGCACCTCGGCGACACGGAACGCCACAGCGATGCAGTCATGACCAATTTGATCGGCGCCGATGTGAACCGCTGGCGTGAGCTTGCCGCCGAAGATCTCGCTTTGCATCTCTACGGTAAGGCCGAGGCTAGGCCTGGCCGCAAGATGGGACACACCACCCGGCTGTTTCCCAAGACCTCATGAGCCGCACGCTATGGACAATGCGCGGCTCTTTTGTTAGAGCAGTCGTCGATGCGGGGCTGCAAGTTTGGCCCCGGGATGGCTTTGGCTACTCCCAATTTCCTCAACCCTGAAACGGAGATGAGAGCGCGTGCAAGTCGTCGTTCGCGATAACAATGTGGATCAGGCCCTCCGGGCGCTGAAGAAAAAGATGCAGCGCGAAGGCATCTTCCGCGAAATGAAGCTCCGCAAGCACTACGAAAAACCCTCGGAGAGAAGAGTCCGGGAGAAGGCCGAAGCCATCCGCCGCGCTCGCAAGCTCGCCCGCAAAAAATTGCAGCGCGAGGGTTTGTTACCGATGAAGCCTCGGGTAACCCGAGGGACAGACGGGAGAGGTAGACCTGCTCGGGCGCCCCGTTTCTGATCTGGAATAGCCGCATTCGAGAACGCGATTAGACTCTTGCCTTAGGAACCGGCCAGGTTCGGTGTTGACGGATCTCGCCCTCGCGTGAAACCACTGATCATGCAGGGACTCCGAACCG
>DASPOV010000074.1:0-13168 GCA_035625815.1 Methyloceanibacter sp. | reverse complement strand
ATCGTCAGCCTGGCCGATGGCCGTGCCACGAGTGGCCGGGTGATGCGTGCAGGCACCAAACGCGGCGCCGCAGCATTGTGACCGCCGCCGACCTCATCTCGCCCTTGCCGGCAATCGGTTTGCGGCGGCCGCTCGCGCTCGCAATCGCGCTCCGCGAGCTTCGCGCCGGCGCTAGCGGGCTCACCATATTCGTGCTCTGCATCGCCCTTGGCGTCACCGCTGTGGCGGCCATAAGCTCGCTCGGTGCTTCTTTCGACGCGGCGCTCGCGAGGCAGGGGCGCCTGCTCGTCGGCGGCGATATTTCCTTCGAGCGCGTGCACCGGCGCGCCAGCGCTGAGGAGCGCGCGGTACTGGACAGCGAAGGCCTGGTCAGCGAGTCGGCGAGCCTCCGCGCCATGGCGAGGATCGCTGGAGGCAAGAGCGCGCTGGTCGAGGTGAAGGCCATCGATAACGCCTACCCGCTCTATGGCGCGGTCGTCATTACAGAGCCGAAAGATGCGGGCCCGATCTGGCGCAAGCCAGGCTTAATCGTGGTGGAGCGGTCGCTGCTCGAGCGTCTCAATGTCAAGATCGGAAGCACTCTCACGATCGGCGAAGCCACCGTCACTATCGGGGGCATCCTCGGCATTCAGCCGGACCGCCTCGCCGATCGCCTTGCCTATGGCCCGCGGGTGCTGATGTCTCTCGAAACGCTCGATCGCACCGGCCTTATACAGCCTGGAAGCCTCATTCGCTGGATCTATCGCGCAAAGCTTCCCGGGTTGCTCGGTAACGACAAGACGGCGCTCAACACCGCCCGGTTCGGAATCGAGTCTAAATTCCCCGAAAGCGGCTTTGCGATCACTGATTGGACCGATCCCGCGCCCTCGATCCGCCGCGAGGTGCAGCGCTTCACGCAATTTGTCAGCCTTGTGGGACTTGCCGCACTGCTGCTCGGCGGCATCGGCGTCGGCAATGCCATCGGCAGTTATATGGCGAAGAAGCGTGATGTGATCGCTACCTTCAAATGCCTTGGCGCCTCGGGGCGCCTCGTGCTCGCCGTCTACCTCATCCAGGCGTTAATGCTCGCGGGCCTCGGAATTGTCCTTGGGATCGTGCTCGGCGCGCTCACCCCTGCTCTGCTCTCCGCCATTTATGGCGACGCCCTGCCGATTGCCCTTGCCGTCGAGCCCCATCCCGCATCGCTGTTCAGCGCCGCGGGCGCAGGCCTCCTCACCATGCTTCTCTTCGTGCTTCTGCCCTTGGGGCGCGCGAGTGTCGTACCACCCGCAGTGCTGATGCGCTCACACCTTACTGACGAGCAAGAACGTCCGCCACTCGTCTTCATCGCCTCGGCTGCGGCAAGCGGGCTTGCGCTCTTTGCCCTGGCGATTGCGGCATCAGAGGAGCGCGTCATCACTGCGTCGATCTCCGCCGGCATCGTCGCCGAATTTCTCTTGCTGTTGGGCTTCGGCTGGGTGTTGCAACTACTTGCGGCACGGTTCCAGCGCTCCAAGCCCGCGGCCTGGGCGCTTGCGCTTGCGAGCATCGCCGGGCGAGGCTCGATTGCTCGTCAAATCGCCGTGTCGCTCGGGCTGGGCCTCGGCTTCCTCGTCGCCATCGCACTCATCGACCGCTCCCTGATGGAGGAGTTCAAGGAGAACCTGCGAGCCGACGCTCCAGCCTATTATTTCCTCGACATCGACACCAAGGATCTAGGCGCCTTCCGCGATACGGTCGAAGCCGTCGAGCCAGACGCCAAGCTCGCCGACGCTCCCATGTTGCGGGGCCGCATCGTGGCGGTGAACGGCGTGCCGGCGGAAAAGGTCGAGGCCGCTCCCGACAGCCGCTGGGTGCTCGCCAGCGATCGCGGCCTCACCTATGCGGACAAAGTTCCGGAGGGCTCGACCATCGTGCAAGGAAGTTGGTGGGCGCTGGACTACAACGGACCGCCGCTCGTCTCCTTCGATGCCGAGGCTGGCTCCGGGCTGGGGCTCAAGCTCGGCGACACCATCATGGTCAACGTGCTCGGTCGCAACGTCGAGGCCCGCATCGCCAATTTCCGCAAGATCGACTGGGAGTCGCTTGCCATCAACTTCGTCATGGTGTTCTCGCCGAACACACTTGTCAACGCGCCCCACCGCGTGCTGGTCACGCTCGAAAACCCCAAGGAGACCGATTCGGCGCGCGGGGCGAACCTCGTTCAGGCGCTTTCCGATCGCTTTCCGCTCGTCACCGCCATCAAGGTCGGCGACATCGTCGAGGCGGCCAAAGACCTGTTGCAGAAGGTAATGACCGCGATCCGCATGACGGCTGCCGTCACGCTTTTGATCGGTGTGCTCGTGCTTGTCGGCGCCGTGGCCGCAACCCAGCAGCGGCGCAAGTACCAGGCGGTGCTTTATAAGACTCTCGGCGCCACGCGCGGGCGTATTGTCCGCGCCGAGTTGCTTGAATTTGGGCTGCTTGGGCTAGCAATCGCCGCCTTTGCTCTTGCCACCGGGACGATCACCGCCTGGGCGCTATGCAAATGGACCTTCGAGGTGAAGTTCGTCTTTTCCGGGCTCGCCGCGGCCAAGACCGTCTTGCTTGCGCTCGCGCTCGTGCTTGGGGTCGGCGCAATCGCCACCTGGCGGGTTCTGTCGGCCAAGGCTGCGCCCTATTTGCGGGGAGAATAGGGGCGCGCAAATGTTGCGGGGCCGGCGTTGGCTATCATCTTGCGCGGGGCATGGCGGCCACCCATATTGGCGCTAAAGCGTTTGGATTTACAGAGACTCGAACAACACGGGTGAAAGGACCAGCGATGGCGGACTTAGACAGACGATACGCGCAAGGCACGACCGTCGGCCGAGCCGAACCCGGCGTGATCGACCAGGGGCTCCGCGCCTATATGCTGCGCGTCTACAACTACATGGCGTCAGGGGTCGCCATCACCGGCGTAGTTGCCTATCTGACTTACGCCATGGCCGTGGTGGACAGCGGCGCAGGCCTGCAGCTCACGAGCTTCGGCAGCTTCATTTTCGCGAGCACCTTCAAATGGGTGGTGATCTTTGCCCCGCTCGCCATGGTATTCTTCATCTCGGCGCGCATGAACTCCATGAGCCTTAGTGGCGCGCAGATCGCGTTCTGGATCTTCGCGGCGCTTATGGGTCTATCCATCGCCTCGATCTTCCTGATCTACGCGCATGCGAGCATCGCACGCGTGTTCTTCATCACCGCCGCCTCCTTCGGCGCGCTCAGCCTCTACGGCTACACCACGCAGCGGGATCTGTCGGCCTGGGGCTCGTTCCTATTCATGGGCCTGATTGGCATCATCATTGCGATGCTGGTGAACCTATTCCTCGCGTCTTCGGCACTGCAATTCGCCATCTCGGTGATCGGCGTGCTGATCTTCGCCGGGCTCACTGCCTATGACACCCAGCAGATCAAGGACATGTACTATGTCGGCGACGACGGTACGGTCGCTGGCCGCAAGGCGGTGATGGGAGCGCTAAGACTCTATCTCGACTTCATCAACCTGTTCATGATGCTGCTGCAGCTATTCGGTGACCGCCGATAAGCGAGAGCTAAAATGGGCACAAGTTAGGGCCCCGGCTTCGGCCGGGGCCTTTTCTTTTTCAGCTTTTGAAACCGGTCAGCACTCGACCAGGCGCAGGCCGCGGTCGAGTGCGCGAAGCACACGGGCGAGGTCATGGCCCCGCTTGAGGATCAATCCGGTGGTCGCCACCACACTGTAGGCTCCCTGGCGGCGGGAGAGCTTCGGTACCTTTTCGATGCGGTAGAGCGGAACTTCAGTCGCGCGCCGGAACACAGAGAACACGGCCTTCTCGCGCAACGTATCGATGGCGTAGTCGCGCCATTCGCCGCTTCTCACCTTGCGCCCGTAAACGTTCAGAATTTGAGACAACTCTTCCCGGTCAAAGGCTATACCGCCACGCCGGGATATTCTATCAGGATGAACTGCTTGGCCGCCGGCCACACGGGCCAGCGGCAAGACTATGGGCTCGGTGTCGCTCAACGCGCGCCTCCTGTAACGGAAGCTTGATGATGACTTGAGATTCCCGGAAATTCAAGCACATGCCGAGGATTACACACGTTGTAACATATTGAAACACAAATCACAGTAATGCCAAAGTTCAGCCCCGTGCACGCCCCAAAGACCCGTATGATGATCAACGTTGCCTCTCGGCCCGGTCCTGATAGAGGCTTCGGATGTCTCAGCCCCCCAGCCCCCCCGGGGTCTTCTTTCGGACCGGGCCATTTCATTGGTCCATTTCATTTTCCTGGTTGTTCCTCCCATGGCTGCTGCGACGGGTAGGTTTCCCCGACCCGTTTTTGTTATGCTCGTTTGGGAGGCTCACCGATTCGCGTCCAGTGCGTCGTAGCGAATGGAGGTGAAATCAATCGTCGGAGGTCTCGAACTCCGCGCTGCCTAGGATGGGCCCCGAATCTTCAACTTGCAACAGCGCGAACAGACAATCTCCGCCCATGGTCTTGAGATCTTTGAGCGGCAAGCGCAGCGTCATCGCCTCGCCGTGCCATATGCCGATCGGCGAGAGCTCGCGCACCGGGTGATGGTAGCTCAGCTCGCGGCCGCGGTTCTCGCCGCGGGCGATCTCGACCTTCTCCTCTTCCTTGGCGATGGCGAGCCAGACCGTGGCCGCACGCTTGTCCGAGGCTTCCGGAGCCGCCCCCACATCGATGACGAGCGTATCGCCATCGGCATGCATGCTGACCGGCACCTTGACTTGTGAGAGCCGTTTCTCGGCCACTGCCACCGCAGCTTGCACCGCATCTTCGTCACCGCCATTCACATGGGTGACGCCGTCCACAACAATCTGCGGCGTGTAGACCCGGCCGTCACCGCGCGCCCGCGCATAGTTACGCTGGCGCTCGCTATTGGCAGAGCTGCCGAGCGTGTCGCGCCAACCGAGATAATCCCAATAGTCCACCGAATAAGAGAGCACGACGAAACCAGGCCGCTCGGCCAACCGCCCGAGCAAGGCATCGGCCGGCGGACAGGACGAGCAGCCTTGGCTCGTAAACAGCTCGATCACGGCCTTGGCTTGACCGACGGGCGCTGGGTCGGAATCCGCCATGCCTGACCCGGCAAGTGTGAGGGCCGCGATCGCCGCAAGGGCATCAGCGCTGGTAAGAAGAAGGTGCCTCATGGCGCCTACAATGCCGGATACGGCCCGAAATTTCTGGAAAAAAGGGTTCAACACGGGTCACAACTCAGTGACTGATGGCGTTGCTTATAGGACAAGGACGCCATATCAAGCGGCGTCTCTGGCGAGGCTCCGCAGCACATAGTGCAAGATGCCGCCATTGCGGAAATAGTCGAGTTCATCGACGGTGTCGATGCGCACACGAAGCGGCACGATCCGCTTCGTGCGGTTGACGTAGGTGATGTCGGCCTCGATCCACTGGCCGGGCTTAATCTCGCTCAAGCCCCGCAAGCTCACCGTCTCAATGCCGGTCAGCTCAAGCGTTTGCCAGGTCATCCCTTCGGCAAAGACGAGTGGCAAAATTCCCACGCCGATCAGGTTCGACCTGTGGATGCGCTCGAAGCTCTCGGCGATCACGGCCCTGACGCCGAGCAGCCGCGGTCCCTTGGCCGCCCAGTCACGCGAGGAGCCCGTGCCGTATTCCTTGCCCGCGAAGATCACGAGCGGCACGCCCTCGCTTCCATAGCGCATCGCCGCATCATAGATGCTCATGGTTTCGACCGATGGATAGTGTATGGTGACGCTGCCCTCAATACCTTTCACAATCTGATTCTTGAGGCGGTGATTGGCGAAGGTGCCGCGCATCATCACCTCGTGATTGCCACGCCGCGAGCCATAGGAATTGAAGTCGTGTTGGGTCACGCCATGCTCGGTGAGGTAATGGCCTGACGGGCTGTTACGCCCGATTGAGCCCGCTGGCGAGATGTGGTCCGTGGTGATCGAATCGAGGAACAGGCCGAGAATGCGGGCATTGACGATGTCCGTGACTGGCGCGGGCATGCGGGTGAGACCCGCAAAGTAAGGCGGCTCCTGCACATAGGTGGACTTTGCGTCCCAGTCATAGGTGAGGCCGCCCTTGATCTTGATGTCCTGCCACTGCTCGTCGCCCTCGAACACATTGCCGTAGCGCCGCCGGAACATCGACTTCTTCACGGCCTTGCGCACGAGCTTGGCGACGGCCTTGGAGGAGGGCCAAATGTCCTTGAGATACACTGGCTCGCCGTCAGCATCGGTGCCGAGCGGATCGTTGGCGACATCAACGATGACCGAGCCCGCTAGCGCGTAGGCTACCACGAGCGGCGGCGAGGCGAGATAGTTGGCGCGCACGTCGTGATTAACGCGGCCCTCGAAATTGCGATTGCCGGACAGCACCGAGGCGACCGCGAGTCCATGGTCGTGGATGACCTTGGAGATTTCCTCAGACAGCGGCCCGGAATTGCCGATACAAGTGGTGCAGCCATAGCCCACGAGGTTGAAGCCGAGCGTGTCGAGGTCGTGCTGCAACCCCGCCTTCTGGAGATAGTCGGTCACCACCTGGGAGCCCGGCGCGAGCGATGTCTTCACCCAAGGCTTGACTCTTAGCCCGCGCTTCACGGCGTTGTGGGCGAGTAGCCCGGCACCCACCATTACATAGGGATTTGACGTGTTGGTGCAGGAGGTGATGGCGGCGATCACCACGTCGCCATGGCCCAGATCGAAATTCGTGCCAGGGACAGGCACTCGCTTTCCAGCCTCATGAGCCTTGCCGTACTCCTCGTCGAGCGCCTCGGCGAAGGCGCCCGCCGCGCGTGCAAGCGGCACCCGGTCTTGCGGCCGTTTCGGCCCGGCGATCGACGGCTCAACCTCGGAAAGATCGAGCGCGATGGTGTCCGTGAAAACGGGATCTTCGGTGTCGTCGTCGCGAAACAGCCCCTGCGCTTTGCCATAGGCCTCGACCAGCGCGATGCGCGAGTCCTTGCGGTCAGTGGCATCGAGATAAGCGAGCGTCTCCACATCGATGGGGAAGAAACCGCACGTTGCCCCATATTCCGGCGCCATGTTGGCGATAGTGGCGCGGTCCTCAACGGGCAGATTGTCGAGTCCTTCGCCGAAGAACTCGACGAACTTGCCGACAACGCCGGCGCGCCGGAGCCGCTCAGTGACAGTGAGCACGAGGTCGGTGGCGGTCACGCCTTCTTTCAGCTTTCCGGTGAGATGGAAGCCCATCACCTCGGGGATCACCATGGAGATCGGCTGGCCGAGCATGGCGGCCTCGGCCTCGATGCCGCCCACGCCCCAGCCGAGCACGGCAAGACCGTTCACCATGGTGGTATGGCTGTCGGTGCCGACCAGCGTGTCCGGGAAGGCAAGAGCTTCGGTGCCGTTCTGCTTCTTGGTCCACACCGTCTGCGACAAATATTCGAGATTCACCTGGTGGCAGATGCCGGTGCCGGGCGGCACTACGCGGAAATTGTCGAAGGCGCCGGCGCCCCAGCGCAAGAAGGCGTACCGCTCGCCGTTCCGCTCATACTCCTTCTTCACATTGGCATGGAACGCACTGGCGGTGCCGAACGCATCGACGGTCACCGAATGGTCGATGACAAGGTCGACGGGAACGAGCGGATTGATCTTGCGCGGGTCGCCATTCAGCACGCGCATCGCGTCGCGCATCGCGGCGAGATCGACCACGGCGGGGACGCCGGTGAAGTCCTGCATAAGCACGCGCGCCGGCCTGAAGGCGATCTCGCGGTCGCTCTTCCGCGTTTCAAGCCACAGCGCCACGCTGCGAATGTCGGCGGAGGTGACGGTGCGACCATCCTCATGGCGCAGGAGGTTTTCGAGCAGCACTTTCAGCGAAAAGGGCAGCCGACGGATGCCGACAAGCCCGTTTGCCTCAGCCTCTTTCAGGCTGCAATACGCGTAGGCGCGTTTGCCGATCTTCAATGTTCGCCGGCAATTGAAACTGTCGAGCGAGGTCTCGGCTACCGATGTCAACTAGGATCTCCTCGAACACCGCGCGTCTTGCGCGAAGTTGGCGACAGGCAGACGACAGGCACAAGCAGACGACATGCAAAGGCTTGGCCAATCGCTTGGCGGGAAGGCGCCGGCCAAGCCGCCTGGCAGCGGCAAGCATCCCGGACTATTGGAGGCGCGCGCCCGCCTATATAAGAGCCCTTGCGGCGGCGAGACAATGCGCGAGAAACGCTTTGACCACCGCTCGCTTCGCTTGCCGTGTTCCTACCAACTTGCGCAAATGCCGGGCAAATGCCGCTAACAACCATCCTCGCTGCCCATGAAATCAGCTGCCAGCGCGGCGGCAGGCTTTTGTTCGCTGGCCTGAACTTTACGCTCGCGCCGGGCGAGAGCCTACTTGTGACCGGCCCGAACGGCGTCGGCAAAACGAGCTTGTTGCGGATGATCGCCGGACTCCTGCCGCTGCACGCCGGCCGCATCGAAAGCGGAGAGAGGTCGGTCCCACTGCCCGAGCTTTGTCACTATGTGGGGCACTTAAACGGCATCAAGACTGTGCTCACGCTCCGCGAGAATGTGGACTTCTGGGTGGATTTTCTCGGCGGCGACGGCGCGGATCTGGAGGGTGCCTATCAGACGTTTGGGCTCGCCGAGCTGAAGCAGCTGCCAGCCGGACTCCTTTCGGCGGGACAGAAGCGCAAGCTCGCGCTGCTTCGCCTCTTCGCCGCGCAGCGCCCCATCTGGCTGCTCGACGAACCCCTGGTCTCGCTCGACACACCTTCCGTCAAAGTGCTGGACAAGGCCATCGCGCATCATCTCGCGCAAGGTGGTATTTCTGTCGCTGCAAGTCACACGCCGCTCAAGGTGCGTTTCACGCGAGAGCTCTCGCTGAAGCGGGATCCTCGCCAGTGAAAGAGGCCTGGGCACTCTTTCGCCGCGACGTCGTTCTTGCCTCGCGCGAGGGCGGCACGATCGGCACCGCGCTCGGCTTCTACCTCGTTGTGGTCGCCATCGCGCCTTTGGGGCTTGGGCCGGACCTTAATCTTCTATCTCGCACCGCGCCAGGTGTGTTGTGGGTAGCGCTGCTGCTTGCGAGCCTCCTGTCAGCCGACCGCATCTTTCACAACGACTATGAGGATGGCGCTCTCGATGTGCTCGTCACGGGGCCGCTGCCGCTTGAGCTTGTTGCCGCATTGAAGAGCCTCGCCCATTGGGTCTCGACCGGAATTCCTTTGGCGCTGCTTGCGCCGCTTCTTGGCCTGCTCCTCAACCTACCTATGGACGCGTTTCCGCTGCTCGTCGTCGCTACGCTTACGGGCACGCCCGCTTTGAGCTTCGTCGCTGCCGTCGGTGCGAGCCTCACCCTTGGGCTAAGGCGTAGTGGCGTGCTGCTCGCGCTTCTCGTGCTGCCGCTCTACGTGCCGGTGCTGATCTTCGGCGTGGCGACCGTCTCAGCTGCGAGCGTGGGTCCCGCTTCGCCTTGGCCTCCCTTCCTCATCCTCTGCGCGTTGAGCTTGGCGAGCCTCGTGCTCGCGCCCATCGCCGCTGCCGCAGCGCTTCGCACCGCCTTGCGTTAGAGCCGCCTAGACCAGGACCAATTGCACTCACCTGCCAAACCAACTACACCCAGGCCCATGTGGAGCCTGGCCAATCCGACGCGTTTTCTCGGCATCGCCGACCGCGTTATCCCCTGGCTTGCGGTGGTTACCTTAGTGCTGCTTGGCATTGGCCTCTACCTCTCATTCTTCGTTGCGCCGCCAGACTATCAGCAGGGCGAAACCGTCAAGATCATGTTCGTGCATGTACCCGCCGCGTGGCTCGCCATGTTCGGCTATGCTTTGATTGCCATCGCCAGCATTGGCTCGCTCATTTGGCGCCATCCCCTCGCCGACGTCGTAGCCAAGACCGCCGCCCCCATCGGCGCCACCTTCGCCTTTATCGCGCTCGTCACCGGCTCGCTGTGGGGCAAGCCCATGTGGGGCACCTATTGGGTGTGGGACGCGCGACTCACCTCGATGCTCGTGCTGTTCCTGCTCTATCTCGGGCAGATCGCGCTTTGGCAGTCGATCGAGGAGCCTGGGCGTGCTGGCCGTGCCGCCGCCATTCTCGCGATCGTCGGTTTTATCAACGTTCCCATCATCAAATTCTCGGTTGATTGGTGGAACACGCTGCACCAGTCGGCGAGCATCTTCCGGGTGGGCGGTCCGACCATCGATCCGTCTCTGCTCACGCCCCTCTTCGTCATGGCCGCCGGCTTCACGCTGCTGTTCGCGTTGCTGCATCTTATTGCCATGCGCGCCGAGATCTTGCGCCGCCGCGTGCATGTGGTTCGCCAGGTACAGGTCGAGCGCGCCGCGGCAGCCTGAGGCCAAATTTTACCTCCCATGCCCGATCTTGGTCCCCATGCAGTTTTCATCTGGGCGGCCTATGCCGTGACCTTCATTGCGGTCGCGGGGCTCGTGTTCTTCATAGTGCAAGATGATCGGAAGCAGCGGCAGATTCTAGCCGATCTCGAGCGCCGGGGTATCAGGCGGCGTTCGGCCAAATCGGCTGATAAGCCAAGCCAGGCGAAGCCGCGCGCCCGGAAGCTCAAGCCATGACCGAACCTGTGCCACGCTCATTCTGGCAGCGCTCGGGACTTGCGCTTCCGCTTTTGATCTTCGCCATGCTCGCGGGTCTCTTCTGGTTCGCGTTGCATAGTGGCGATCCGTCTCGCCTGCCCTCAGCGCTTGTGGGTAAGCCAGTGCCGCCCTTCACCTTGCCGCCGATCGAGGAGCTGACCGGCGCGGGCGCGGAAGGATTCGAATCTTCCGAACTTGCCAAAGGCGAGCCTACCATCGTCAATGTGTGGGCGTCGTGGTGCGTGCCCTGTCACGAGGAGCATCCCCTGCTCTTGCAGCTTGCCAAACAGCCGGGCGTGCGCCTCTACGGCATCAACTACAAGGACGATCCGGCGGCGGCGCGGCGCTTCCTCGGCCGCTACGGCAATCCCTTTCAGCGCGTCGGCGCCGACCGGTCAGGGCGCGTCGCCATAGACTGGGGCGTCTACGGCGTTCCTGAGACCTATGTGATTACTGGCGACGGCAAGATCGCCTACCGCCACGTTGGGCCCCTGACCGAGGAGGCCATTCAGCAAAAAGTTCTGCCCTTATTGAGGGACTCGAGCCTCAAGTAAACTACCAGCGCAGCTATTTGGGCCTGGCCGTCACGATCATGTTGAGGATGTCGAGGAACTCCTGCCGCTTGCCGGGCGGCAGCACGGCAAGCAGCCGCGAATCCGTGGCAGCGGCCCCGGGCTCGGCATCTCGCAGGCCCTTCCAGCCCTGGGACGTGAGCTTGATGGCATAGGCCCTCCCGTCCTCCTTGGCGCGACGGCGATGAATGAGTCCGCGCGACAGCAGCCGCGCGACAATGTCGGCAAGGGTCGACCGATCGATCCCAGTCCGCTCCGCGAGATCGGTCTGGGTTAGTCCTTCTTCTTCGGCGATGGTCATGAGCACGGCAAATTGCCGCGGCGTGAGGCCGCTCTCGCGGGCCTCGACCTGGAAAATGTCCGTCGCGCATTGCCCCACGCGATGGATCAAATGCGTCGCCGAACGCTCCAGCTGATTCGAGCTCTTCGCGGCCATCTGACGCTCCGTCTGTTCCCGCAGAACGTGTACTCGCGTTGCGCCGTGCGACAGTCAATCTAATTGATTATTTTCATACGACTTGAAGGCGATTTTCGGTAAACGGCAAATTGTAACCTATCCCCTTGCCGGCCCACAGCCCCACCGGCTAGGCTTCGCATGGGCGAGATATGGTATCGGATCCTTCGTCTGCAAGATGACGGAACATTAACCTTGTGCCCAATCTTTAAGCTCTTTTCCCCATCCCCAAGCTCGGGCCTTGTGTCCTTGCTGTTCGGGGTCTCAATATCGCTGCATTATAGATAAAACCCTTAAAAGCCGCCATTTTCCAGCCATGGGGCTAACGGCTCGGCTAACATTTTTGCCTCAAGGCCAGGATAATTAGCCGCCGAATTGCCTCTGGCCGACTCGGCAAATCCTCCTGTTGCCGCTGCCAGTTCTCAATCTCCCTTAAGCACAATTCCACACGATCTGGCGCTTCCATCACGGTGGAAGATTTGCTTGCCCGCGCAAACGTCGGAATAGGAGTCCGGCGTCGCCGGAACTCCATCTTCCCGTGCGCTTTCGATGTGGCGATCTAAACCTAGGTATAGACGATCTAGACCTAAGTACAGTTGAGCATGACGCTGTGATTTACGAACCTTCGGTTGCGGGTCAACGTCGATCAATCGGTATGCCCCCCGTCCAGCCGAGACGTGCCCGCGTTTGCGACCGGCTCTTCCCTCCCGGCGCACGCGCTAAATGTGCTGATCTGGCGCCTAACTACCTTGCGTGTTTAGGCGCCAGATTTTTGGCCGCCATCTCGGTTCACCCAATTTAACTAAAGCCCCGTGTCCCTGGGCGCGGGGCTTTTTTGGTGTGGCATTGAACTGCCCCCAAGCGGGCAAACGGGGTAACGCCCGAGGTGAGCCATGGCAATGCTTTGAAACAAGCAAGGTCGGCAACCTATGGTAGCTTTGCAAAGGTGACCTAACTGACCTGTCCGTATGAGGGGGAGTTAGAGTGGACTGGAACCGCCTACTCTTCAGTTTTCGTGGTCGCATCAACCGGAAACCATTCTTGGTCGCGACCGGGTTGCTTGTAAGCTTGTCTTTCCGCCTTGCCCCATTATCCCTGCTGCTTCCTTCCGTACTTGTGACGCTTTTCGCGTTGTTTGTGGTTCATCCCCGGAAGGCTTCGTTGCTGCTGCAGCGAATCTAGCCCTTGATGCTTCTAGTTCTTTGAAAGCGCACGTATTCGGCATCCCAACGGATCTCATCTTGCTGCCGATTTATCTACTCGGCCTTTTGGTAGCGTTAGCTATAAGTTTTTCGTGCTTCTTCTTACGGGGCACGCGAGGTCCGAATCGTTTTGGTCCTGATCCGCGAGCCGATAATCGCCTTCGCCCCAGCGCCTCGCCGGTCAAAGCGCAAGCCAAATGTGAAGTCGGACGCACTCTCTCGCCCCATGCCGTAAGATGGTGAGGTTATCTCTCCCCTTTGTCCTTGCCATAATGCTGATTCTGGCGGGTGTGGCTATCGCGTATGACGCGATTACTCAGCACGATATGTTTCCACTTGTCGGTAGTGCGCTCGCAACCGGCATCGGCTTGGTCTGGCTTTGGGC
>DASPOV010000073.1:0-4379 GCA_035625815.1 Methyloceanibacter sp. | reverse complement strand
CGCGGCGGCTCGGTTGGCGCCGATCGGCGCGTTGGGGAGGCGGCGTGTCTTCAGCAGCCGGGATTTCCAATATCATGCTGCCGACAGCTTTCTTCTCGTTCAACCCTCCCGTCTCGGCAGTCGCGGGTTCGACTGGGCCAGCAAGTTGACGGTACGAAGACGCTCGCTTCGTTTGCGAAGGCGACCTTCGCCCGCTCAAACTTGCTCCACGCTTGCGTGGCGATGAAGCCGACCACCGAAGATGGTGCCGAGCTTGGCAGGATTCCAGGAGAGAGTGCCTTGAAGGAGCTCGCTCGCCTACGGCGAGGGGCGAGGGGACAAGTGCCGACAAGGATAACAACGTCAATTACGGAGTGCTTTGATAAATGCGAGCGGCTATGGTTTTTTTGCATGACCGTCAAGACCCGCAAGCTCATTGGCACGGTGGTGCTGCTTGTCTTCTTGGCTGCCTATGCGCTGGCAGTAGCGAGCATTGGCGCCGGTCGCATCACCACGGCCTCGCCACTTGCACAGCTTGCCTATTTTGTCGTAGCCGGTCTTGCCTGGGTAGTGCCGGTAGGCCTGCTAATTCGTTGGATGCAGCGGCACGATGCCTAACGATCGAGATCGTGACGAGGCGATCAGGCGGCGCAGACCTGCTGGAAACGATTCCGCAGCGCGAAGGGTGCGCCTGAGAGATAAAGAGCCGTATAGGTTAAGGATTGATAGGCGCCGCTGAGCGAGACCCGCGGCAGCGCCGTTAGATACCAACGGTGCGCCGGGAACAGCACACCCTTCCGCGTCGTCACGGCGGTCTTGAAGCCAAGCTCCTTGGCAAGCGCGAAATCACGTGACCGTGCGGCTCCTTCATCGCCATAGGGGAAGCTCAAATGGATGGGCCGCGTCCCGAGCTCGCGCTTGATCACATCGGTGCTGCCCTCCATCTCTGAAACGGCCTTCTCGGGGGAGAGCTTGGCGATGGCGTAATGGGCTTTTGAGTGGGTGCCGATAGTGACCAGCGGGTCGGTGGCGAGACTCCGGATGTCGTCCCAACTCATCATCAGGTCGTGGCAGGTGGCCGACATGTCGATGTCGTATCGGTCGGCGAGCGCGCGTGCCACCTTCCGTTGCCTTGCTTCGTCGACGCTGCGCAGCCAGCCATAGATCTGCTCGAAACTCCGCTGCTTCTCCTGCGCCGTTGCCGTGGGCAGATGCTCCCATTCGCCGTGGCGGCAAAGCTCGATCTGGCGGGCTCTCGCGATCACCTCCTCGAGCGCGAGCCACCAAAGCTCCCCCCATCCGGACGCATAGTCGGTCGCAATGTAGAGCGTGAGTGGCAGCGAACGCCGCTGGAACAAAGGATAAGCGTGGCGGAGCGTGTCCCGGTAGCCGTGGTCGAAGGTGAAACAGACGAAGCGCCGCGCGTCGTCTTCTCTGAGGCGCCGCACCGCTTCATCGAGGGAGACAACGTCGAGCCCGGCCTCCTCGACCTGATCGAGCATGGCCTCGAGAAAGTCTGGGGAGACTTCAAGGTCGCGGTTGGGCGCAAAGGCCTTCGCCTGCGGCGGCCGTACGTTGTTGAGCGTGAAGATCACGCCGGCTCCTTGGGTGTAGGGCGCAAGCAACCGGTGAGCGCCAGAATGATAGAGCCCAGACATGGCGGCCTTGGTCACAGCAGTCTTCACCCTGATCATAGAACACTCCCACCGAGCCTGCGCCGCTCCTCGGTCTGCTCATAGGGGAGGATTGGGCAGCTCAAGGCTGCCAGATCAAGCAAGCTTGTCTCGCCGCCTTTCTCCTCGCCGGACGGGAGCACGACAACGACGATCTGGAGCCGTGCAGCGAGAAGAGACTTGAATGCGCGCGCCGTTCCACGGTCGGCGTGCAGCACGATGAAACCGTAAGCTTGCGCCAAGGCCTCGAAGAGACGGGTAAGCCTCTCGCCCTCGTTCCCCTGCTTGGCCGCCGCGGCACGACTTCCCGCAGCGATCACCTGGAGCGGCGTCTCGTCATCGATTCGGACGACGTCCTCGAAGCCGGCGCTGCCAGCGACGAGTTCGGCGAACCCAGGCGCGCGAGGCAGGCCGAGGGATTCCGACACGGCCATGGCGCCACGCGTCAGATCGACGAGGACCCCGAGCTCGTGGTCTGATGCTTGAGCTCGCGCGAGATAAATTGCCTCACGGCTTGCGTCGATCTCGGGTCTCGCCGCCGTCACCAGGATAACTCGTGGCGTGTCCCCTGCCGCGCGGTCGTCGAGGTGATCGAGCACTGCGTCGAGAGACTTGAGCGTTGGCGCGAACTTGCCCAGGCCAAGCCTGCTCGAATGCAGCTCGTTGCGTCCGGGCTCCTTGGCGGAAGGCCGGCTGCGCAAGGCAGTGCTTGGCTGCAGATAGCTGCGGAGATCGTTGGGCGCGCCCGCTTCTGTACGCCTTGGCGCCTTATCTTTAGCCGAAGGCGCATCCCGCTTCAGCAGATCAAACGGTTTCATGGGTTCCCCAGCAGGTCTGTTCGGAAGACCGAACGCCCCTCACCTGCAGACCCATTAGAGCGCCCGCCAGTAACTAAGTTCTTAAAGTTCGCTTCGCTTCGGCACGGCCGGGGGACTTCCGCTAAATGGCGGATCGGCGAGAACGACATCCGGTGGGGAGCCGGCGCACGGGCGGTGTAGCCGGGCGATGGTATTTACGGGGCCAAACGGTTCTTCTAAACGTCAGGGAACCGTCATGACCCCCTCTCTTCGCATTCTCCATTGCTTGAGGGCGCCGATCGGAGGTCTCTTCCGGCACGTCTACGATTTGGTGAAGGGTCAGGCCAAGCTTGGACTTACGGTCGGCGTCATCTGCGATTCAGAGACCGGCGGCGCCGACGCCGCCCGCGCGCTGGCGCGTTTGGCGGATTTTTGCGCGCTCGGCGTGGCGCGCGTGCCCATGCCCCGCCATATCCGCCCTGGCGACTTCAAGAGCTATCGCCAGGTGAAACACCTGGCCGCCAGCCTCGACCTCGATGTCTTGCATGGCCATGGCGCCAAGGGCGGGACCTATGTGCGGCTAGCAGCACGGGGGCTTAAGAGCAAAGGCAGACGGGTGGGTGCATTCTACACACCCCATGGCGGAAGCCTGCACCACGGGCCCACCACCATGACTGGGCGCATCTACGTCCAGGCGGAGCGCAGGCTTGCGCCTCTGACCGACGGCCTCATCTTCGAGAGCCTATTCGCCGCGCGGCGCTTCAGCGAGTTCATCGGCAAGCCTGCTTGCCCGGTCTGTATCGTACCGAATGGCCTCTATCCGCATGAGTTCTACGAGCCCCGCCTTGCGGACAATGCCGCGGACTTCGTCTTTGTCGGCGAGTTGAGGCCATTGAAGGGCGTCGACATCATGCTTGCCGCGCTCGCGGCCCAGCGCACCGTCTATCCCGCCACGGCAGTGATCGCCGGCACTGGCCCCGACGAAAGTGACTTCAAGCGGCTCGCGCAGAAGCTCGGCATCGAGGACAAGGTGACCTTTGCCGGGTCGCTTCCGGCACGGACCGCGTTTGCGCGCGGCCGGTGCGTGGTGGTGCCGTCACGCGCGGAGTCGTTTCCTTACGTGGTGCTTGAGGCGGCCGCGGCGCAAATGCCGCTGATTGCCACCGAGGTCGGCGGCATTCCCGAGATAGTCGAGGGCACCGAAACGCCTCTCATCCGGCCTGGAGACATCGCGGCGCTGGCGCAACAGATGCGCGCCTTCCTCACTCACCCGAAGCTGTTCCTCGGGCGCGCAATTCAGTTGCAAAGACATGTGGCGAAGCGGCTGACGGTGGAGCGGATGACGCGCGAGATCGTGGATTTCTATATCTCGGCGCTGGGCGACGTCCCGGCAGAGCAAAGGCTGCTCCGCCAAGCTCCTGAGCCTTCGCCCTAACGTCAAGCCTGGTAGCGGTACGTCGGCTCCAATCGTTGGCCATCATCCCATCGGCAAGGAATTGCATCTGGTTGGCTCTGAGCAAGGCTGATACGAAGTCTTCGATCCCACGACGGCGCAGCGTGGAGGGATCCAAGTTTTAATCTTGAGCGGATCGATGGCCCGGGCCGGAAGCGCGTGACGGTTCAAGATGCGCAAGCCCCGATAAAGGCATCCGAGGCATCGGAACCCAGGCCGCCTGCGCGGCGCGACAAGCCCGGGCCATGACCGCTCAACAAGCATGGGTTGGGAACGATCAATCTCGTGACCTGGCTACTCGCAACGTTGGCGAAATGTCGCGAGCTTGTTGGAGAAGGCCATTCGGCGGTAGGGGCCCAACCGGATCACGAAAAGTCCTAACGATCTTGCCGACGAAATCCGACGTGTTGCACACGACGTGCACGAGTCCAATTGCGCTGCCGTCGAGGAGGGATTTCGGGTTCAGGTTTTAATGCC
>DASPOV010000072.1:0-2064 GCA_035625815.1 Methyloceanibacter sp. | reverse complement strand
GCCTGCTGTAAGCTCGCCTCCACATCTCCATCGGCGGCGCGATTGGCGTACAGCAAGAGCTCGGCACGCGTCTGATGAAGTCGCGGGACGTAAACCACGTCTCCGGTTTCTACGGCGATGTCCAGGCCTCGGGCGAGCTGCCCTAGCCCGTCGGGCAAGACGCCCGCCCGCCGTTAGAGCCTCGGCCATCAGGCACAGAGACCGCGGCAGGAACGTTCGAACGCCGAGCTGTTTCATGACACCGAGTCCCTCCTCCATCGTGACGATTCCCTATGCCGCGTCCCCGGAGCGAGCCAGCGCCCAACCGAGGAGGATCAGCGCGCTGGCACGAGGTTGGGAAAGCCCCCGCTCTTCGCTCAGTTTCAGCAGTTCCGCGGCGGGGGCGAGGATGCCCTCAGCGTCGTCGCGCGCCGCACCGGCTTCGCAAGCGAGCCACAGAGCGTGCGCCAGCGAAGGCGGATGCGCCAGTCGCCGCGCCAAGGCGATGGCCTCCCCCTCGCAGCGCAGTGCCCGGTCCAGGTAGCCGAGCGCATCCTGCACCGAAGCGTTGATACCCAGCCCACACACTGCCGGATCGTGTCCGAGGTAGACGTTGCGATGGTGGGCGTGGCGCTCTTGGTCATGGAGTTTGAGGCCCGCGGCGATGTGCTCGCTTGCTTGCAGGAATCCACCACGACGCCAGAAGGTCGGCCAAGCACAGTGATGGGCCTGCAGCAGGATTCCTCGATCTTCGAGCTGGCCCGCCATCCTGAAGAGGTCGGCCAAAATAGCATCTACACGATCGAATCGGGCTTGAGAGAAGTTATAGAGCCACAAGTTGGCGATCGAGGGCGCGAGGTCAGTCGAGCTTTCCAGCAGTCGCCCGATCCCAGTAGCGCGCTCGACCGCCTCGCCAGTCCGAAACGCAGGGCAACAAAAAAAGCGTCGCTCCTAATCAAGGGCGGCGAAGACCTCACCGACCTATCAGTCGATCACCTCGTCGGCGACGGCAAGGAGGAAGCCGGGTATTTTAATCCCTAGCGCCTTCGCAGTCTTCAGGTTGAAGCTTAGCTCGAACTTGCGAGCCTCATAGAAAGGTATGTCGGCCGGCTTCGCGCCAGCGAGAATCTTAGCGATGATGTCAGCGGTGTGGCGGTATAAATCCAATAACTCGAAGGCATAGGCCATGAAACCGCCGGCTTCGATCCCCTCGCGCCACGCGTAGATAGTCGGCAGTTGTGACGTCTCGGCTAGCTCGGCGATCAATCGTAGGTGCGGAAAGTGTTCAGGTTCATCACCAACGAAAACGGCATCGGCCCCCTCCTGCGCCATGGTTGCGAACGATGGGCGATAGGTCGCCTCTGATATCGGGCTCTGGAGCGGTGAACCGACGAGAGATATGCCGCGCTCCCTCGACGCCTCAGTCAGGAGCGCCAGACCGTGTTTCCCCAGAGATGTGCTCGTGATGATAAACCCGAGTCGAGACAGCTTGGGAACGGCTTCGTTCAATAGTTCGAGACGCTTGCCCCAAATGTCCGGTTCAACATCGACGCTAGAACCCGTGATATTGCCGCCCGGTCGGGACAGGCTGGGAACAACACCAAGGGCAACCGGATCGCTCGTGAGTCCAACGATTGGGATCGTCGTGGTCGCTGCTTTCAACGCGAGCAGCATGTCAGGACCGATTGCGTAAATAAGGTCCGGTTTGCGACGAACCACATCGGTAGCAAGATCGCGAAAGCGCTCGGCGCGCCCCTCGCCGGAATACCGTTCGACGACGAGGTTCTTCCCCTCGACATAGCCCAGCCGGCGAAGCTCACCAAAGAACGCACTAAACAATTGCGCCACAGCCTGGTCGGGCCCGGCCTCAGTCATGCCGCTTGGCTGCCCATCTGGAGCAATGAGCGCGATATGGTAGACCTTTCCGGTCTGTTGTGCGTGCACGCGCCCCAATAGCACGGCGGACCACAGCAGGCAGACGACGATATCGCGCCGGTTCATTCAATCGCCTCATCGGGTCAGGGCGTGCGGATACCCGCTCGAAGCGGTATCTTACCACGCTCCCCCGGGCGGACCGTGTGAAAC
>DASPOV010000071.1:0-2801 GCA_035625815.1 Methyloceanibacter sp. | reverse complement strand
GCCGGTGCCGTTGCCCGGCAAAGGCCCCTGTTCGGCGTGCCACGGCGTGGCGAAGCTAATGGAGTCGTGGCCGGCAAGGTCCTGCGGGGGTCGCCGGCGTCCCCCGCGTCGCGAGATAGGCCCAACCAGCGCAGGTGCCGTAGCGGATCGCGTCCACCCGCACCGAGCGCATTGAGGAGTCCGGACGGTTGCCGATACGAACGCTGATATCGAACCCCTCCTCCACCAGGTCGAAGATGCGATCGACGAGAAGTATCCGCGCCGACACGCGCGGGGGGCCGTTTCGTCATTTGCCACCCGCTCCACGAAACCCGGTGGCGAGCACATAGACCTCGGGCGACTGGGGGCGGCTCGCTTTGGGTTTCACATGGCTTACCTTGACGAAATTGCACTTCAGCCGCGCCACAAGCTCGCCCCCCGCACCGCCCTGGAGGACCTTGGCAAGAAACGTGCCTCCGGGCGCGAGAACATCTTCGGCGATATCGAGGGCGGCTTCGACCAGTGCGACTACTCGCAGATGGTCCGTGACGCGATGACCAGTGGTGGGCGAGGCCATGTCAGAGAGCAGCACATCGGCGCGTCCGCGCTTCAAGCCCGCGCGGATACTGCTGGCCGCGGCCGCCTCACTCACATCGAGTGTAAGCACCTCGACGCCCCGTAACGGCTCGATCTCGCTGAGATCGACAGCGAGCACCTGGCCCTTCCGCTCGACGGAGCCCACCCGCTCCGCCGCGATCTGACTCCAGCCACCAGGCGCCGCGCCCAAATCCACCACCGTCATGCCAGGTTTAAGGAGGCGATACTTATCGTCCATCTCGATAAGCTTGAACGCCGCGCGCGAACGGTAGCCGCGCCGCTTCGCCTCCTCGACGTAAGGATCGTTGAGCTGGCGGGAGAGCCAGCGAGTCGAGGCAATCCTCCGCCCCTTGGCCGTGCACAGCTTCACGGCGAGCTTGCGGCTGTCGCCACGTCGGTCCCCGCTGCCACCTTTGCCTCGCCTTACCATTTGTTAATCAGGCACATTGGCCCAAACCCTTGACCCTATGGGGTTCCTGGCCCCATGTCCGACCTGTCGTCCCTCTAACGCCTGTCACATGCCCCGTTACTTCGTCACCCTCATCGTCGCCATTGCTCTCTTCATGGAGAACATGGACTCGACGGTTATCGCGACGTCCCTGCCACAGGTCGCCCGCGACCTCGGCGAAGACCCGATTGCTCTGAAACTCGCGCTAACGTCTTACCTCCTGTCGCTCGCAGTGTTCATTCCTTTGAGTGGTTGGGTCGCCGATCGCTTCGGCGCCCGGACGGTGTTCAGGACCGCAATCGTCGTCTTTACGCTTGGATCCGCGGCGTGCGGCTTTGCGCATTCGCTGCTTGACTTCGTGCTGTTCCGAATCATCCAGGGCATCGGCGGCGCCATGATGGTGCCGGTGGGGCGGCTCGTCATTCTGCGCACCGTGCCGAAGTCGGAGCTGATCTCGGCGCTCGCCTGGCTCACCATCCCGGCACTGCTCGGCCCCGTGATCGGGCCACCGCTTGGCGGCTTCATCACCACCTACGTCTCCTGGCGCTGGATCTTCTGGATTAACATTCCCATGGGTATCCTGGGTGTGATCCTCGCCACGCGCTACGTCGCCGACATCCGCGAGTCCAAGCTGCCGCCACTCGATATCAAGGGCTTCATCCTGTCAGGCATCGGGCTCACTGGCCTTGCCTTCGGCTTCACCACCACGGGCCAGGGTTTGCTGCCGCCGCAGATTGTGATTGCCCTGCTCGTCGTTGGCGTTATCGGGTGCTGGCTGTATGTCCTCCATGCGCGCAAGACCCCTGCTCCGCTCATCGATTTGAGCCTGCTCAAGGTCGATACCTTCTATGCGAGCGTGGTGGGTGGGTTCCTCTTCCGCGTCGGCGTCGGCGCCACGCCGTTTCTGCTGCCGCTGCTTCTCCAGGTCGGCTTTGGCCTGACGCCATTCCAGTCCGGGCTACTGACTTTCGCGAGCGCCATAGGCGCCATGGCCATGAAGGCGACCGCGGCGCCGATCCTGCGCCGATTCGGGTTCAGCACGGTACTCGTGGTCAATGCCCTGGTGAGCGGCCTGTTCATCGCAGCGACGGCGCTGTTCACGCCGGTGACGCCGCACGCGGTCATCTTCACGGTACTCGTGGTCGGCGGCTTCTTCAAGTCGTTGCAGTTCACGAGCATCAACTCGCTTGCTTACGCCGACATCGAACCAAGGGCGATGAGTCGGGCGACGAGCTTTGCGAGCGTGCACAGCAGCTATCTCTGTCGGCCGGCGTCGCCATCGGCGCGTTGGTGCTCGAGATTCAGCGCCACGGGCACCCGGATGTGGCCGTGCACCCGAGCGATTTCGCCACCGCTTTTGTTGTCGTTGCCGCCATCTCTGCCGCGTCTTCCTTGATCTTCATGATGTTGCCGAAGACAGCGGGCGCGAGCCTGTCGACACGGGCACGCCCCGTAGGGACCTTTCGTAAGTCAGTGACCGAGGTCGGCGCCCATCTGGATGCTTAGCAGCCGCCCGGCGCCGCGTGAGCTGAGCTCTCATGTCGATGACGCGGCGAAGCGCCATGGCCGTCCTCGACCATGAGCGTGGCGAGAATGCCTTCGCGCAAACCCCGATCGGCCACGCGCAAGCGCCAACACGGCCACACCCTGAGCAATGCCTCGAGAATGGCGCAACCAGCGAGCACCAGATCGGCGCGCTCCTGGCCGATACAGGGCTGGGCTACGCGCTCGGCATAGCTCATGCCGATGAGGCGCTCCGTCACTCGGCGCACGTCGG
>DASPOV010000070.1:0-4180 GCA_035625815.1 Methyloceanibacter sp. | reverse complement strand
GATCGAGCAGGCCGCGGTAATAAAGCCGCAGCCGGAAGTTCACATCCGCGGGGATCAGAACACCCGCTACGAGTCCATCGGGCGGGTCATGTACCAGATCCAACGTGGCGGCATCGTCAAGGTTGGGTTCCTCACCGAACCCGATCACGGCGTACGCGGCTACCGCTGAGCGTATTCCAAGGAGCCCAAAGCCATGGCAATGAGCGTCGGCACCAAAAGCGGTGCCACCTTCTGCGATATCAATACGACCCCGCTCATCGATGTGATGCTGGTGTTGCTCGTCACCCTCATCGTGACGCTTCCCGTGATGACACACGCGGTTAAGCTCGACATGCCGAACGTCACCAATCCACCGCCCCCGCCCGATGTGCCGCCGGAGGTGATCGATCTTGAGATCGATGGCGATGGCACCGTGGTGTGGAACGGCACGCCCGTGAGCGGGCTCGATCAGCTCGAGGCCTATTTCGCCGCCGATCGCGACAAGGATCCGCAGCCGGAAATTCACCTGCGGCCCGATCGCCGCGCGAAATACGACATCGTCGCCAAGGTGCTGGCGGCGGCGCAGCGCAATCACATGAAGAAGATCGGCTTCGTCAATGTGGCCGAATTCAGAGATTAGTTCTTGAGACAAAAGAGAGTCATGCCAAACCACATCCTGAAGTTCACGGCCGCATTTTCCCAGGCGCTCATCGTGAGCGCCGCTCTCGGGCTCTCGTTCGCGCCCACCACCGGGATCAGCGCCGATCAGCCCGCCAAGACTCAGCAACCGAGCGCGAAACTGCAAAAACCGCTACACGACGCGCAGGAGGACATCAAGAACAAGAAGTACTCGGATGCCATCGCGAAACTCAAGGCGGCGGAGCAGATCCAGGGCAAGACCCCTTACGATCAGCATCTCATCAACCAGTTCCTCGCCTACTGCTACATCCGCACCCAGAACTACGCCGAAGCCGCCAAGCCCGCGGAGGCACAGCTCGATGATGGCTTTACGCCGCAGGCGGAAATTCCCGGGCTCATGCGCGAGGTCATCGGCCTCAACTACCAGATCAAGGACTACGACAAGGTGATCGAAATTGGTAACCGCGCCATGAAGGCCGGCTACGCGGACGAGCAGACCAAGACACTCATCGGCCAGTCGTACTACCTCAAGGGTGACTGGAAGGGGACGCTGAAGTTCGAGGAGGGCGTGGTCGATACCGAGATCAAGGAGGGCAAGACGCCGAAGAACGATAGTCTCCTCCTTCTCTACAGCGCCTGCCAGAAGCTCAACGACGTCAAGTGCGAGAACAGCGCGCTCGAGAAGCTCATCGCCTATTACCCAAAACCCGAGTACTGGCAGCAGCTTCTCTATCAGATCCGCCAGGAGACCTCAGGGAACGAAGGCAATCTCCTTGAAACCTACCGCCTCATGAACGAGGTCGACATCATCAAGGAGGCGGCCGACTACACCGAGTTCGCCGAGCTCGCGATCGATGCGGGTTCGACCGGTGAGGCCCAGGCGATCCTCGAGAAGGGCTTCGCACGCAACGTGTTCACCGACAAGCGCAACATCGAGCGCAATCAGCGCCTGCTCGACCGCGCGAAGAAACAGGCAGCGAGTGACCAGGCAACGTTGCCGAAACTTGAAAAAGAGGCGGACGCAGCCACAACCGGCCAAAAGAACTACGGTGTCGGCCTTGGCTACTACGGCTACGGGCAGTACGACAAGGCGGTGGATCAGCTCAGCAAGGCCGTCGCGAAGGGCGGCGTCAAGAACGATGCCGAGGCGCATCTTCTGCTTGGCATCTCGCAGTTCAAGGCCGGCCACAAGGATGATGCTTCGAAGAGCTTCAAGGCCGTCAAAGGCGATCCGACTCTCGAGCGCTTGGCGAACCTCTGGAACCTGCACATGCACGAGGGCGCCGCCAAGACCGCCTCGGCCGGCAAATCGACGACCAAGAAGAGCTCAAAGTCCACCAAGGTTGCGAAAGGCTAAGGAGTTGGCGCCATGACGATCGAAGCCGGCGAGCGCATGCCCTCGGGCACGTTCAAGCGCATGACCAAGGAGGGGCCGAAAGACCTCACCACCGATGAGCTCTTCAAGGGCAAGCGCGTCGTGCTCTTCTCAGTGCCCGGCGCCTTCACTCCGACCTGCGACGCGAAGCACCTGCCGGGATTCGTGCAGCTCGCCGACCAGATCCGCGCCAGGGGCGTCGACACGATCGCCTGCATGGCCGTCAACGATGTGTTTGTCATGAACGCCTGGGGCAAGGCCTCCGGCGTCGGTGACAAGATCCTCATGCTCGCGGATGGCAACGGCGACTACGCGCGCGCCCTCGGGCTTGAACTCGACGCCAAGGGCTTTGGCATGGGACAGCGTGGCCAGCGCTTTGCGATCCTCGTCAAGGACGGCGTCGCCACCGCGGTGTTCGTCGAGGCGCCGGGGCAGTTCAAGGTCTCGGCTGCCGAACACATCCTCGGGCAGCTGTAGTAAACCCCCGCACGCGTTCCGGGCGGCGCCGTGAGATCGGCACCGCGCTCGGCTACTTGCCGATCAGGCGCTCCAGCTCGGGAATGATCTGGAAGAGATCGCCGACGAGACCAAAGTCGGCGACCTCGAAGATCGGCGCCTCGCTGTCTTTGTTGATGGCGACGATGGTGCGCGCGTCCTTGATTCCGGTGAGGTGCTGGATGGCGCCCGAGATACCGACCGCGACATAGAGCTCGGGCGCGATGATCTTGCCGGTCTGCCCGACCTGCATCTCATTGGCGGCATATCCTGCGTCGACCGCGGCGCGCGAGGCGCCGACCGCAGCGCCGATCTTGTCGGCGAGACTGAAGAGGATCTTGAAGCCCTCCGCACTCCCGAGCGCGCGCCCGCCGGAAATCACGCGCGCCGCGGTCTGAAGGTCCGGGCGATCGCTCTTCGCGGCCGACACCGAAATGAAGCGCGTGTGGGTCGGGAGCTCGACGCTGAGCGCGGCCTTCTCGATGGCGGCGTTGCCCCCCGGCGCGGCGGCTTCAAAGGATGCGATGCGCACCGTGCCCACGACCTTTGCGGCACCACTTGAGTCCACCGTGAGAATCGCATTGCCGGCGTAGATCGGCCGCCGAAAGCGCGTCGCACTCTCGAGCGCCATGATGTCGCTCACCTGCGGGGCATCAAGCAGCCCCGAGATGCGTGCCATGAGGTCCTTTCCGAAGGTGGTCGAGGGGCCGAGGAGGTGAGTGAAGGGGGCGGCGAGGGCGACGATCTGCGGGGCGAGGACCGCGGCGAGCGCGTGCGCGTTCTGCGGGTTTTCGACCGTGAGCACGCGGGTGACGCCCGTGAGTTTTGCCGCCTGCGCAGCCACCGCCGCGGCATCGACCGCGCATACGACGACCGTGATCTCGGCGCCCGCGAGCGCGCGCGCGCAGCTCACGCACTTGGCCGTGCTCGGATTCAACTTGCTGCCGTCGTGTTCGGCAACGATCAGGATCTTGGCGCTCACAGGAGTCCCTTCTTCTTCAATGCATCGACGAGTTCCGCCGCGTCCTTCACCTTGACCCCTTTCTGACGCTGCGGCGGTGGCTCGAAGCGTACGAGCTTGAGCTGCTGGCGCGGCTCGACGCCAAGCGCTGCGAGGGTGAGCGTGTCGAGCGGCTTTTTCTTCGCCTTCATGATGTCGGGGAGCTTCACGTACCTCGGCTCGTTCAGGCGCAGGTCCGTGGTAATCACCGCCGGCAGGTCGACTTCGAGCGTCTCGAGCCCCGCATCGACTTCACGCGTGACGCGGGCGGTGCGTTCGCTGAGTTCGATCTTGGATGCGTAGGTCGCCTGCGGACGGTTCCAGAGTGCCGCGAGCACCTGCCCGGTCTGACCGTTGTCGTCGTCGATCGCCTGCTTGCCGAGGATCACGAGGAAGGGCTGTTCGCGCTCGATGAGCTTCAAGAGTACGCGCGCGGCCATGAGCGGCTCGACCACCCCTTCGGCCTGCACGTGGATCGCCCGATCGGCACCCATTGCGAGAGCGGTGCGCAGCTGTTGCTGCGTGTCGGCGGGACCCACCGTCGCCACCACTACCTCCTGGGCGGCGCCGCGCTCCTTGATCCTGAGCGCCTCCTCGAGAGCGATCTCATCGAAGGGATTGACGCTCATTTTCACTCCGTCGGTGACCACGCCGCTGCCGTCGGGCTTCACTCGGATGCGTACGTTGTAGTC
>DASPOV010000069.1:0-2016 GCA_035625815.1 Methyloceanibacter sp. | reverse complement strand
GCACCTTGATTTTGTATTTCTCGATGATACCGAGCGCGTCCTTGTTGGTGGAGGGATCGGGGACCGTGGGGCCAGAGGCGATGATCGAAGGATCGTCGCCAGGAACGTCGGAGATCATCAGCGCGATCACCTTGGCGGGCGAAGCGGCGGCGGCGAGCCTGCCCCCCTTGATGGCGGAAAGATGCTTCCGCACGGTGTTCATTTCGCTGATCGTGGCGCCGCTTTTGAGCAACGACCTATTCACCGCCTGCTTGTCCTCAAGGCTCACGCCTTCCGCGGGGAGCGTAAGCAGCGCCGAGCCGCCACCTGAAATGAGGCAAAGCACGAGGTCGTCCTTGGTCAATCCCTGGACCAGCTCAAAGATGCGCCTTGCGGCATCGCGGCCGGCGGCGTCGGGGACCGGGTGGGCGGCCTCGACCACTGCGAGGCGCTCCATCGGCACGCGATAGCCGTAACGCGTAACGACCAAGCCCTCGAGTGGGCCGTCCCAGGTATCTTCGAGCGCCTTGGCCATGGCGCCGGATGCCTTACCGGCGCCGATAATGACGGTGCGGCCCTTCGGTCGGGGGGGCAGATGGGTCGGGACGCAGATGGAAGGCAACGCAGCGTCCACGGCCGCTCGAAACATCGACTTCAAGAGTTCGACTGGCGTCATCGAGGCCTCCCGGTGGGCGCTGACCTCGCACAGACGATTGCAAGAAGGCAAGCGAATGAATTACCCTGCCTAATCCAGTTGCAAGGCGCCGCGCCGTTAACCCCTGGGGGCCATTGATTTATGTCAGTTCAGCCGCGTGAAAGTGCCGCGAAACCAGGCACGCGCACAACCGATCAGCACCAAAAGCCAAAATCTGACATCGAAATCTCACAAGCGGCCAAAATGCGCCCGATCGTCGAGATAGCGGCTGAGAAGCTTGACATTCCGCCCGAATATGTCCTCCCCTATGGCCACTACAAAGCGAAGATCTCGCTCGACTATATCGCCTCGCTCGCCAATCGGCCTGACGGCAAATTGATCCTTGTCACCGCGATCACGCCGACGCCTGCCGGCGAAGGCAAGACCACAACCACCGTCGGCCTTGTCGATGCACTCAATCTTATCGGGAAGAAGGCAGTCGTCTGCGTGCGCGAGCCGAGCCTTGGGCCCTGCTTCGGCGTGAAGGGAGGTGCTGCCGGCGGCGGCTATGCACAGGTCGTGCCGATGGAGGACATCAACCTCCATTTCACCGGAGACTTCCATGCCATTGGCGCCGCCAACAATCTGCTCGCGGCGATGGTCGACAACCACGTCTATTGGGGCAATAAGCTCGACATCGACACGCGCCGCGTCACCTGGCGCCGGGCCGTCGACATGAACGACCGGGCGCTCCGCCAAATCGTGACAGGGCTTGGCGGTGCCGCCAACGGCTACCCGCGCGAAGCCGGCTTCGACATCACCGTGGCGAGCGAGGTGATGGCGATCTTCTGCCTTGCGTCCGACCTTATCGATCTGCAACGGAGGCTCGGGCAGATCCAGATCGGCCAGACGCGCGACAAGAAACCCGTCACCGCGAGCGATCTTTCCGCCTCTGGCTCCATGGCGGCGCTGCTCAAGGATGCGCTTGCTCCGAACCTCGTGCAGACGCTTGAAAACAATCCCGCCTTTATCCATGGCGGGCCCTTCGCCAATATCGCCCATGGCTGCAATTCGGTGATCGCCACCAAGGCTGCGCTTAAGCTCGCCGACTATGTGGTCACCGAGGCGGGCTTCGGTGCCGATCTCGGCGCCGAGAAGTTCTTCGACATCAAATGCCGCAAAGCGGGCCTCAAGCCCAATTGCGCCGTCATCGTGGCCACCATCCGCGCGCTCAAGATGCATGGTGGCGTGACCAAGGACGATCTCAAGAAGCAGAACGTGCAGGGGCTGCAGAAGGGCTTCGCCAATCTCGAGCGGCACGTCAACAATCTCCGGCGCTACGACGTGCCGGTCATCGTCTCCATCAACCGGTTCTCGACCGATACTGAAGCCGAGCTCGCGCT
>DASPOV010000068.1:0-2034 GCA_035625815.1 Methyloceanibacter sp. | reverse complement strand
GCAGCAATGGTGTTGGTCGAGGCGGGTTCGGCTCTTTAGGAGCGCTTTACGATCTACGAGATGAGGGCGCCCGGAACCTACATCTCCTACCCAGCTGGTGCTACGAGCGGCTAACTAATGTCCGCTATTGGCCGTACATGGACGCCCCCGGTTTGCCAAGCTCTCAGTTGGTGAAGGTATTGAGGCGAAGATTGCACCCGTACATCCGGACTTTGGTGCGGCCGATTGGCCGCTGTCCCTGATGGGATTCGCTGGTCGGGGCCCCGAACGAAAGCGCGCACTCGGAGTGCTTCGGCCAAAGCGGGCTTTGCCGGCCACGGTCTTACCTGTCATGCCATCACGTCGTGATTGCCTGAGCAATCTGCTGGTGGGCTCTCCTCTAGCTCGTTAAGCCGCCGCGTAGTCGGCTCGGTAGGTCCGCTCGTGGGCGAGCAGCGCCCAGGCGATGCGTGCGTTCTTGTTGGCGAGCGCGACCGCGGCCACATTCGGGTTACGGCGCTTGAGCAGCTCGTGCAGCCACCCTTCGGGCTTCGCCTTCCTGCGTAGCGCAAGGATCATCGAGCGAGCGCCGTGGATGAGCAGCGTTCGTAGGTACGCATCGCCACGCTTGCTCATGCCCAGGAGCGTGCTCTTCCCGCCGCTGGAGTGCTGGCGCGGCACCAGCCCGAGCCAGGCGGCGACCTGCCGACCGTTGCTGAAGTTCCTGGCCTCGCCCATTGTGGCGACGAGAGCCGTGGCGGTGATGGGGCCGATGCCGGGGATCTGCTCCAGCCTGCGGCTCGCTTCGTTCTCGCGGTGCCAAGCGGTGATCTGCGCTTCGAGCTCGGCGACCTGGTGATCGAGCGCCTTGAGGTGCTCCAGCAGCCGCTCGATGAGCACGCGGAAGGCGCCGGGGAGCTCGTTGGTTGCATCCTCGATGAGCGAGGGCACGCGCTTGGCAATGTGGCCGATGCCTTGGGGAATGATCAGGCCGTACTCGCCCAAGAGGCCGCGAATCTGGTTCGCCTGGGCGGTGCGCGCCTTAATGAACCCCTGGCGCACCCGGTGCATCGCCAAGAGCGCCTGCTGGGCGACGGTCTTCACCGCCACAAAGCGCATGCTCGGCCGGCTCACCGCCTCGCAGATCGCCTCGGCATCGGCCGCGTCGTTCTTGTTCGCCTTCACGTAGGGCTTCACGAACTGCGGGGCGATCAACCGCACCGTGTGCCCGAAGCCCTGCAGCTTCCTCGCCCAGTGATGCGCGCTAGCGCAAGCCTCCATGCCGACCAAGCACGGCGCTAGCTTCGCGAAGAACGGCGCCACCTGCTCGCGCTTGAGCTGCTTCCTGAGCACGACCTTGCCGCGCTCGTCCACCGCATGGATCTGGAACACGTTCTTTGCCAGGTCGAGCCCTACCGTCGTAACCTTCATCTCGGACGCCCCTCTCGTTTAAGTGGTTGATACAGCGCTTCCACTTTGGCACATCGATGCCGTTGCGAGCGGGGGCGTCCATCTCACTGAAAGCGGACATTGCCGATTGAGTGAGAGTAACTGGATGTGAATGGGCCTCGCGGCGGCTTAACGCCGCGCGAGGAGCTTGCGCCAGGGCTTCCAGTAATAGCTCTTCCAGCCGTTGTTAACGCCGCGGAAGTCGTGGTCGGGCACGTTGACATGCGTCAGGTCGATGCGCCCTCGGTTGCCCCTGCCGGAGAAGCGCAGGATCAGGGTCGAGTCGAGGTCGGATTTGCGGAACGGGGTCGAGCGCCAGGCTTGCACGATCAGCCTACCGGGGACGGTCTGCAGGATCCGGCCTTGCAGCGCGCCGCCGAAGGCGCGGAATTTCGCGCCCGGGCGCGCGCCGATCGTCACCTTGCCGCCGGTGATGCGGCAGTGGCTCGCCGCGCTGAGGTACATGGAGTAGAGCTTTTTCGCCGGAGCGGGGAGGACGACCGACTGCTTGACGATTCTCGGCACGCTCACCTCCTCATCACGTCGGGGTTGATCACGTTGATTGGCTTGCCGGCGGCGTAGGCGACGATCTGGTCGAAGATGTCG
>DASPOV010000067.1:0-5499 GCA_035625815.1 Methyloceanibacter sp. | reverse complement strand
TCAATTTTCTCGGCCGCACCTACCGGGTTACCGCGCAGGCCGACGGCCAGTTCCGCCAAGATCTTCATGCCATCTCGGAACTGAAGACGCGCAACGCCAAGGGAGAAATGGTGCCACTCGGCTCCGTCGCTTCCTTCCGCGACATCACCGGCCCCTATCGCGTGGAGCATTTCAACCTTTTTCCCTCCGCCGCCGTCCAGGGCGGCACGGCGCCCGGTTTTTCTACCGGCTATGGGCTCGCCGCCATGGAGAAAATCGCCAAGCAGCTCTTACCGGAAGGTTACTCCTATCAATGGACCGAAATCGCCTATCAGGAGCAGCTTGCCGGCAACACCGCGATCTTTGTGTTTGCCGCCTCGGTCGTGTTCGTGTTTCTCCTTCTCTCCGCGCAATATGAGAGCTGGTCGCTGCCGCTCTCCGTCATCCTGATCGTGCCCATGTGCCTGCTTGCTGCCGTGAGCGGCCTCCTCCTTCGTGGCATGGACGTCAACATCCTGGCCCAAATCGGCTTCGTCGTGCTGATAGGGCTGGCGGCCAAGAATGCCATTCTGATCGTCGAGTTCGCGCGCCAGAACGAAGAGCATGGCGAGGATCGTTTCCAGGCGGCGGCAGAGGCCGCCCGCGTGCGCTTGCGTCCGATCCTCATGACCTCGTTTGCCTTTATCCTCGGCGTGCTGCCGCTGGTGATCGCGACTGGTGCCGGCGCCGAGATGCGCCAGACGCTCGGCACTGCCGTGTTCTACGGCATGATCGGCGTGACCATTTTTGGCTTGATTTTCACGCCAGTGTTCTACGTCGTGGTGAGGAAACTCGCGGGCCGCGCCCGCACCAGTCCGCGCGACGTGCCAGCGGCAGCCAAATGACACTTGCCTTGACGGGCACTTCACAGCGCCACATTGCCGTCGTCCCTCGCCGTCTTTGACGAGCCAGGCAATGTCGAGGAAGTTAGCGGGGTTTTCGCAACGCGCTCCTCACCCTTTCGAATGTGCCCTTCGAGTTCATTAGGGCCGTGGGGGGCCGATGACACGACCGCGATTCTTGGGCGGCTCGACTAAGCTGACGGTGCGCCGCACTTTCCCGTAATCGAGCCGAGGGAGCGGCAGGGACTCGGCGCCGCGTGACGCGCGAGTACCGACTGCGCACCGCCGAAGCGCCGATCATTCGTGCTACGCGAGGAAGGCCAATCGAAAATTGTATTTTGATCGAAACCGACCGCCTTTAATCTTCGCCTGCCGGCAAGCCGCCTCTTTTGCGGTGATCGGAAGTGGAGAGCCGCGCTCCTGCTTCAGCGGAAGATATGTGTTGCGGCAATGCCGTTGAAGATCGACTGCACGGCAATGGCCGCAAGCAGCACTCCGAACACGCGCACAATCACCTTCCGCGCCGTGAGCCCGATCAGATAGTGGATCTCCTGCGCGAGCAGGAGAAAGATGAGCGTGACAAGCATGACCGCGAGGATCGCGAGCACCACGGCGACGAGCAGCTTGGGGTCGCCATGGGTGCCGGCGGCGAGTACGATGGCGCTCGTCATGGCGCCGGGCCCGGCGAGCAACGGCGTGGCAAGGGGAAATACGGTGATCTCGGCGTGCTGCTCCGCCTTGCTCTCCGCCTCTTCGCTCTCCTTCACCGTGAGCTTGGCTTGCGACGGGCGCTTGGACAGGGTCATGTCGAGCGCGATCATCAACAGAATGATGCCGCCGGCGACCTGCAGCGCCGGCAACGAGACGCCGAGCTGATTGAGGATTGGCTGCCCGAACAGGGCGAAGATGAGCACGATCAGCGTGGCGATGGCCACGGCCTTCAGCGAGATCGTTCGGCGCTCGGCTCGTGTCGCATTAGGCGTGAGCGTGGTGAGCAGCACCGCGGAATCGATGGGGCCAATCACCGCAAAGAAGGTGGTGAAGGCGGTGAGAGCGGTTTCGAGCATGTGACTAACGAGGAAGCGAAAGTGCGAAGCCTTGCCTAGGAATTAGGCGTTCAAGGACGTTGCCTATCCAATCGGCATCGGCATAAGATGACGCCATATAATAAATGAGAAGCGCACCCAGGCGGGAGTAGAGGTCGCTCACGAGAACCGGACAGGACTTGCGAAGTACTGAGACAGTGGATGAGCGGGTGCGCAAGGCGCCAGCACCGTCCCGCCGATTTTTCGATGAAATGCGCGCTCCCGACGGCAAGGTGAGACCCGCCTATGCCGACTTCGCCGGGCTGCTCGACGATCTCTCCATTGAATCCCTGGTTACCAAGCAGGCGGCCGCCGAGGAACTGTTCCGCCGGCTCGGCATCACCTTTGCGGTCTATGCCGAAGGCGGCTCGACCGAGCGGCTGATCCCTTTCGATCTCATCCCGCGCATCCTAGATCGCGCCGAGTGGGAGCTCGTGGAGCGCGGATGCATTCAGCGGGTGAGGGCGATCAACGTCTTCCTCTACGACATCTATCATGACCAGGAGATCATCAAGGCAGGCCTCGTGCCGCCGGAATTCGTGCTGCTCAATCCAGCCTACCGGCCGGAGATGCACGGCGTTGAGCCGCCCAATCAGGTCTATGCTCACATTGCCGGGATCGATCTTATACGCACCGGCGAGCGTGATTTCTTCGTGCTCGAGGACAATGTGCGCACGCCCTCCGGCGTTTCCTACGTGCTAGAGAATCGCGAGATCATGATGCGGCTCTTCCCCGACGCCTTCGCCGGGCAGTCGATCTCTCCCGTCGGCAACTATCCGGAGCGGCTCCTCGAAAATCTGCGGGCCGTAGCCCCGAGCGAGGATGACGCTCCGGTAGTCGTGCTGCTCACGCCAGGCCGTTACAACAGCGCCTATTTCGAGCATGTGTTCCTCGCCGAGCAGATGGGTATCGAGCTCGTCGAAGGCGGCGATTTGTTTGTGCGCGATGGCTATGTCTGGATGCGCACCACCGAAGGTCGGGTCAAGGTCGATGTCATCTACCGCAGGGTCGATGACGCCTTCATGGATCCGCTTGCCTTTAATCCCCAATCGGCGCTTGGTGTGCCCGGTTTGCTATCGGTGATCCGCTCCGGCAGAGTGGCGCTCGCCAACGCGGTCGGCACCGGGGTCGCCGACGACAAGGCCATGTATTGCTACGTGCCGCGCATGATCGAGTTTTATCTCGGCGAGCACGCCATCCTCAACAATGTGCACACCTACATGCTGCGCGATCCGAAGCAGCGGCAGCACGTCTTCAACAATCTCCACAACCTCGTGGTCAAGGAGGTGCAAGGCTCGGGCGGCTACGGCATGCTCATTGGACCTGCCTCGACTGCCGAGGAGCGCGAAGCTTACAAGCTGCGGGTGACGCAGAATCCCGAGAACTACATCGCCCAACCGACGCTTGCCCTCTCCACTGCGCCGACGCTGATCGATGGGGAGATTGTGCCGCGCCACGTAGATCTGCGGCCCTTCGTGCTCTCCGGCAAGGAAACGAGCGTGATCCCCGGCGGGCTTACCCGCGTGGCTCTCGTCAAGGACTCGCTCGTGGTCAATTCGAGCCAGGGAGGAGGCACCAAGGACACTTGGGTCCAGGAGCGAAGCGGATGCTAAGCCGTACCGCCGAGAATTTGTTCTGGATGGCGCGCGACATGGAGCGGGCGGAGAACACCGCGCGCATGCTCGATGTGAGCTTCCGCATGTCGCTGCTGCCCTCGACCATCGACAAGCAAGCGTTGCATTTCGACCCCATCCTCGCCATCGCACCGGGATCGGGGCGCTTCCCCGAGCTCTACGACGAGCTCAATCACGAGACCATCATCCGTTATGTGGCGCTCGATTCAGCAAATGGCGGCAGTATCTGGTCGCTGATCCGCCAGGCGCGGGAGAACGCCCGCGCCCAGCGCTCGGCCATTTCGAGCGAAGCCTGGGAAAGCCTCAACTCGACCTGGCTCCAGGTGCAGAACCTCGATTTTGAGGGGCTGAAGCGTTGGGGCTACCGCGACTTCTTCGACTGGGTGAAGGAGCGTTCCCATCTCTTCCGCGGCGTGGTGTTCGGCACCATGCTGCATGACGACGCCTTCCGCTTCATCCGCCTCGGCACCTTCATCGAACGCGCCGACAACACCGCGCGCATCCTCGACGTAAAGTATCATGTGCTCTTGCCGCATGGCGAGCAGGTGGGTGGTTTGATCGATTACTATCAATGGGGTGCGTTGTTGCGTTCGGTGGGCGCCTTCCGCGCCTATCGCAACGTCTATCACGACACCGTCTATCCCTGGCGCATTGCTGAGCTGCTTATCCTGCGCGAGGACATGCCGCGCTCGCTCCACCATTGCTATCACAACCTGATCGGCACCCTCGACGAACTCGCCGGCAAGAAAGGCCTTGAGTGCCGGAATCTCGCCGGCCAGACCTATGCGCGGCTCAAATACGGCCGCATCGACCGGATCTTCCGCTCCGGCCTCCACGAATTCCTCACCTCCTTCATCGAGTCCAACAACGCGCTCGGCGTGCAGATCCAGGAGGATTTCCTCATGATTCCCGCAGCAGTGGCGGGGGTAGCATAAGCCATGCTGATCACCGTCGAGCATTCAACCGCTTATGCTTATTCGGAGCCCCTCGTCGCGAGCACCCAATATTTGCGCCTGACTCCGCTTTCCGGCCGCACTCAGGCCGTGGAGAGCTGGAAAGTCTCCTGCCCGGGGGCGGCTACCCACCAGTGGTACGACCAATGCGGCAATTGCTGCCACACGCTGACCGTGGCGCAGCCGGTCATCGAGCTTACCATCGAGGTAAGCGGCGTTGTGCGCACGCGCGACACGAACGGGGTGGTAGGCCTTGGGCCTGCCGAGCTCCCGCTTAATCTCTACCTCCGCGAGACGTCCTATACCGTGTGCTCGGCACCGATCCGCAGCTATGCGTCGCGCTTCCGCTCCAAGGTGAACCGCGACCTCATTGAGGCGTTACACGAGATCATGCTCGCCATCGCCGATGACGTCGAATACAGCAAGGGCGAGACCCATGTGCACACCACAGGCGCCGAGGCGCTGGAGCAAGGCTGCGGCGTCTGCCAGGACCATGCCCATATCTTCTGCGCCGTCTGCCGCTCCCTTGGTATCCCGGCGCGCTATGTAAGCGGCTACCTGTCCCACGGCGCCAGCCACGAGGCCCATGCCGCAAGCCACGCCTGGGCCGACGCCTATGTTGAGCATCTCGGCTGGGTGAGCTTCGATCCCTCCAACCGCACCGGTGCGACTGAATCGTATATCCGCACCGCCACGGGCCTTGACTATGCTGAGGCCGGCCCCATACGGGGCGTACGCAGCGGTGGCGGGGTTGAAACGATGACCTACTCGGTTATCTTTCCAAGCCAACAACAGGGGCAGCAATAAAATCATTATTTTACCGAATTTGTCAGGCTCATACTCAACATCTGCCCAATATTAGAAGGTCACAGCGGTCCCGTCACAGGAACGCGTCGGGTATTTGGATGGGTATCTGGATTCCAGCGCCCATAGTGCGCACCCAATGAGCAAATCAGGCGACCCGAGG
>DASPOV010000066.1:0-2411 GCA_035625815.1 Methyloceanibacter sp. | reverse complement strand
AGACGATCATGATACCGATTCGTAAGCTGCCTCACCATGTCCCCCTCGACTCGGCAGCCTCATGTTATCTTGCCTCTTTGGTTCCGGCTCTGCCGGCTTAGGATCTTGTCGACGAGGGCCGCGGCACGCTCGAAACTCTCTCTCTCTGCACCTGGCCATAGAATGCCAAACCGCCGACCTCAATGAACCCGCGGTTGCCGTAGACTGCCGCTAGGCGGTATTGAGCAAGGCTAACGACACGGGGCTGGTTCTCACCCAGCATCGCCTGGTCATGGTCGGCGGCGCTGGCGGCAAAGGCGCCCTCAAACTCGCCAGCTTCGCTCACCAGTATTGGAATACTCGAATGCCGAGCGGGCGCGCCAAAGTCTTTATAGCGCTGATGCGAGGAATGCTCCTTGGCGTTAAGACAGAGACCAGAACCGCGATCCGCGTCGCTGGTGGCACCAGCTTAGTCGCTTACAAGCTGAGTGTTTGCAAGATGTGAGCAGATTTGTCAGGCGAGAGCAGGAATGATGGTGTGTTCGGTGAGGCGGCGGCCAGCCGCAATGGCGGCACGGCCGGCGCGGGTGAGGTAGTAGCGATAGGTGCCGCTGACACGTTTGATGACGCCGAGCTGGCGCAGGCGGGCGAGGTGCCGGGTGAGAGTGGCGGGAGAGCACTGGGCGAGCAGTGGCAAGAGGTTGGCGCGGCGGAGGCCGGCGATGTTGAAGGCAGGGCGCTGCAGGGCCGCAAGCAGGGTCTGTTCGGCGCGGCTGAAGAAGTTGAGACCCTTGATGGTGCGGCCTTTGACGGCACGGGGTTGGGTAAGACGGTCGAGCGTTCGGATGCCGGCCGAGAAGTCGTCCAGACTGGAGAGGTATTCGAGGTAGCGGCGGTTGCAACCGAGCAGGATGCGACGCAGGTCGCTCAGGCTGTAGATGTTCTTTTTGACGGGAGCCAGGGCGTAGCTTGCTGGACCCTGGTGATGTTCTACCTTGCGGTAGTGCTTGAAAGCGGAGACGTCGTTGGTGGTGGTTTCGACGCGCAAGATGAGCCCGAATTTGTCGTAGATCTTGATCGAGGACTTGCCGAAACGATGCTTCACGCAGGTGCCCTCGATCCGGGTCGCGAATTGGCTGCCGATCTCTTGGGCGAGTTGGGCAGTGATCTTGTGGCCGAGGAAGGTCGCCACGTGTTCGGCTTTGACGGTCAAGATGGCTTGCCGGGAAAGCTGTTCATAGAGGGGTTTGAGGACGGCTCGCGAGCGGAATACCAGATCAGTAGCGTACTCGACCTGCATGAAACTCCAGTGGTAGGACTGAGCGAAGACGTCGAGCACCGGGCAGCATTGCTGGGCGTAGCGATCGAGGATGTGATGCAGGCTGGCGGGCGAAAGGTGATCGGCGAGGGTCTGCGCCCACTGCCAGTCATCGATGTGCAGAAAGGCGTTGTCGACGAGGGTGAAGGTAACCCCGGTGGCGGTGAGTTGGCGCGCCAGCCAGCTATGTCCGTTGCAATAGAACTGGAGGCGGAACGGGCACCAAGTCGGCACGCGCAGATAGATCAACCCCAACTCAGCGTCAATGAAGTAGAAGTAATAGTGCAGGCATTTGCCGCTGTCGGGCCGCAACAAGGTGCGATGCGTGCGCTTGTCGTGCCAGGGCTTATAGCTGTCGCAGGCTTCCATCGCCGAGATGATATGCACCAGGCCGGGATGGTCGCCACGGACGGCAAGCACCTTGGCGACGACGTCCTCCTTGCGAATATGGCTCTTGGCAATATGGTCGATGGTGATGCCAGCAGCACTGGCCAACTCGGCAGCCCGCTCGCGCACGCGGTCACGAAGCGGCTCGGCAAATTGCGCATAGTCGAAGATGCGGATCTGCCGCGCCGAAAGAAATGCCGTCATCCCCTTCGCGTAGCACGCCCCGGGCAGCGTCCCGGTGACGATGATCCGGTCGTAACAGGACAGCACCCAGGCGAGGCGCTCGCGGTAACGCTCGGTCAGCAGCCGGCCCAACCGTCCCTCCCGCTCCACACGTCTGCTGCGGCTATCTTATCCTGTTTGGTTCCGGCTTGGCCGGCTTAGGTTTCCGCGCTGCATTTATGGCATCAGCTCATAACTCCATGCGAATTATAGGGCCTAGTCGCGACAGCGACGCGCGCTAAAATCATGGCCAGGCTACGGCCGCTGCGCCGCGGCGAGCCTGCGAGGCTACGGGAGGTCAGGTCATGGCGAATTTCGATGCGGACACCCTGGGCGAACTCCGCGATGTTCGGGAGATCGCGATCCGGACCGAGAAGCACCCCCGGAGCGCGGTGGTGATCTGGGCGGTTGTGGCCGACGGCGAGGTGTTTGTGCGTTCGGTGTACGGCACCAAGGGGCGTTGGTACAGGGACCTCGCGGCAGGCGGGCCCGCCACGCTGGAGTT
>DASPOV010000065.1:0-2165 GCA_035625815.1 Methyloceanibacter sp. | reverse complement strand
GCCCGCCGCCGTTGCCGATTGGCTCGGCCAGCAGCTACGCAATGGACGTGGCGCGTGCCCGGCGATTTTTGCCATTGGTGAAGGAAGGATTGGTCGAGAGCCTGAGCGAAGCCGCCACCCGGTTTGCGATTTCCCATTCCGCAATGGGGACGATCCTGGTCGGCATGGCCACGCCACAACAGTTCGAGCAGGCGCTCAGCGCCGTCCAGAAAGGTCCGCTGCCGAAGCCCGCGCTTGACCGATTGGCGATTCTGCAACAGAGTTTCGCGGGGGAGACGCGCTAAGACCGGCGGCGTTTGCCAGGGAGTCTCTGGCTCTAGATCAACAAAGCGCCTTTGGGCTCGGGGGCTCAGGAGGTACTCTCGTCGACCGCTTCTTTCGCCATGAAGCCGCCGGACTGGCGAGTCCACAGCTGGGCATAGAGCCCGCCCCGGCGTAACAGGTCGGTGTGGCTGCCCTCCTCAAGAATGCGACCCTGCTCGAGTACGATGAGGCGGTCCATGGCGGCGATCGTTGACAGCCGATGTGCAATGGCGATCACCGTCTTGCCGGACATAAGGTTCAGGAGCTGCTCTTGAATCGCAGCCTCTGCCTCCGAGTCGAGGGCGCTTGTCGCCTCGTCAAGGATCAGGATTGGTGCGTCCTTTAGGAGCACCCGAGCGATTGCGATCCGTTGGCGTTGGCCGCCCGAAAGTTTGACCCCCCGCTCACCCACACGAGCCTGATAGCCCCGGCGGCCTTCCTTGTCCTCCAGCTCGGCGATGAACTCATGGGCATGCGCGCGCTTTGCCGCCTCGATCGCTCCAGCGAGTCCCGCCTCCGGCCGGCCATAGAGGATGTTGTCAAGGACGGAGCGGTGGAGCAGCGAGGTGTCTTGCGTCACCATACCTATCGAAGCGCGCAGGCTCTCCTGCGTTACCTCAGCGATGTCCTGGTCATCGATCAGAATGCGGCCCTTCTCGAGGTTGTAGAAGCGCAGCAGCAGGCTGACGAGCGTCGATTTGCCGGCACCCGATCGCCCGACAAGTCCGACTTTTTCACCGGCGCGAACGAGGAGTGACAACCCGTCGATGACCCGCGTCGGATCGGCGCCGGGCGTTCCCTTTGCACTGCCGTAGTTAAAGCCAATGGCATCGAAGCGGATTTCGCCCCTTGTCACCACCAGCGATTTCGCGCCTGTCCGATCGACGATCGCCTGGGGCCGCGAGATCGTTTCGATGCCGTCTTGCACGACGCCGATGCTTTCGAAAATGTTGGTGACCAGATTCAAGACCCAGCCCGACATCTGTGTGATGCGCATGGCGAGTGCAGTGACGAGCGCAATTGCTCCAAGGGAGACCCGGTCGCTGGTCCAAAGCCATAAGGCAAGCCCGGTCGTACCGGCAATGAGCAGACCATTGAGACTTGACAAGATGCCCGTCATCACTGTGGTGAGACGCACATAGGATTGCTGCTTGCCGATCTGGTCCTCGAGTGCCGAGCGGGCGTAGCCATCCTCGCTCTCCGCGTGGGCGAACAACTTAACCGTCAGTATGTTGGTGTAGCTGTCGACGATGCGTCCGAGCAGCGTCGAGCGCGCTTCGGAGGCTTCCCATGACCGCTTGCGAATGGTGGGGATGAACCAGCTAAGCGTAGTGCCGTAGGCCACGAGCCAAGCCAGCAAGGGAATGATAAGGCGGATGTCCGCCGCCGCGAACAGCGCGAGCGCGCTCAACCATTGCACGGCGACGAACACGGCAGCATCGCTTAGCATTAGCAGCGAATCGCGCATGGCGGGCGCCGTTTGCATCAGCTTGTTGGCGACACGACCGGCAAATTCGTTCTGGAAGAAACCAAGGCTTTGCCGCAACATGTAGCCGTGCGTCTGCCAGCGCACGCGGGTTTGAAATGGTGGCGAAAGCACCTGATTCTTGATGAGGTCGTAAGCAAAGAGGATCGCGGGCCGCGCGACCAGGACCACGAGCGCCATGCAAAGCAGTAGGCCGAGGTGATCGCTGAAAAAGCTTGCAGGTTTCGTCGCAGCCTTCATAAGGTCGATCAACTGGGCAACAAAAGTCGCGAGCGCGACCTCGCTCAAGGCAGCCAGCAAGTCGAAGAAGAGGACGAGCAGGAATATTGGCCATATCGGCTGCATGTAATGCCAATAGAATGAGAGCAGCGAGCCG
>DASPOV010000064.1:0-2540 GCA_035625815.1 Methyloceanibacter sp. | reverse complement strand
TTGCCGTTCTTAAACATGGCAAACCGGATCGCCTCGGCACGATCGATGAAGATCCCGCCGCGGAGGCCGCGCTGGTCCCGAACAACCCAGTTACCCCGGCCATTCTGGCCGATCAGGAAATGCGAAGATTTTGAACTTGAGGGAGGTTCGGCTTGTCTCATGGCTGTTGTCCTTTGCGAAGCTGGAGTGCTTTTGTCCCCAGAAGCGACAGCTGCTCAGCTGAAATTGTCGCAACAAATTGCATAGCCCGATGTCCGCCGCCGGACTGGCGGCACTCTCTGGAAACTGGTTTCGCGCGTAGCGCTGGCCTTGCGGCGGGCTTCGACGAACGCACTTAGAATCGCCAGAGGCAACACCTCGTGACTCGCGTCTGCAGTGTCATCGAGGGCCACAGGCAGATTCGGCTGCCTCGATAGACAGCAGAGCCATTTGCCGTCCTCGTAGATGAGGCGACGAAGTTTCCATGCCGGCAGTTCGAGCTCGATGAGGGCAAGCGCCGCGTCATCCCAAGCGCCGGCCTCGATCAATTGGTCGATCCGAGCGGCCTTTCCGGCTCTTTTCATCGCCGGAAGCCGTGTGCAGGCGTCCGCGATGACATTAGAGATGAGATCGGGCGTCAGCGCATGGGCACGACGGAGCCGGTCCTCCAGCGCATCAAGGGGCTCGTATTTCGGATCGAATAACATGGCACCATCTCACGCGATCAACGGCCTTTACACGGCGACCGCACCCGTAAGATGGGGCCAAAGGTCATAAAAAATCGAGATAGAGCGAGGTGCCGCGAAATATGAATTTCATAAGTGTAAGGGCGTCAGAATCTATATGAGATTCCTATAACTTTGATCGCCCATCCCTCTAGAAAACATGCGCCGCACGGTGCAAATCAGCGTCGACCCAATAGTTTCGGCTTGATCCGCATCAAGGCCGTCAGACCAGCGCAAGTTTATTGGTGTTGAATTCGGCCTTGTCGCTTGCAAGGAGTTCCCATGTTGGACGTCATCTTGATCGCTCTCGGTCTCGGCTTCTTCGTGGCTTCGATTGCTTACGCTTACGCTTGCGACCGGCTTTAAAGGACACCTCCCATGATCTTCGATTATTGGCTCGCCGGCATTGTGACGGCGGGGCTGCTTGTCTACCTCACCTACGCCCTGCTCAGGCCCGAGAAATTCTAAAGCGCGCAAAATTCTAAAGGGGCGCAACGACCATGACCCTCAATGGCTGGATTCAGATCGCGATTTACTGCGTCCTCATCGTGGCGCTGGTGAAGCCGCTCGGCTGGTATATGACGCGCGTCTTCGAAGGCGAGCGAACATTTCTGTCGCCGGTGTTCCGTCCGGTTGAGAAGGCGCTCTATTGGCTCGGCGGGGTTAACGAGACCCGGGAGCAGCATTGGCTGACCTACACGGTCGCCATGCTGTTCTTCCACGTCGGCGGCTTTTTGATTCTCTACGTACTCATGCGCGTGCAAGGACTCTTGCCCTTCAATCCGGCGGGCATGACCGCCGTGACGCCGGATCTCACCTTCAATACTGCGATCAGCTTCATCACCAACACCAACTGGCAGAACTATGGTGGCGAAAGCACGATGTCGTACCTCGTGCAGATGCTCGGCCTGACCCACCAGAACTTCCTGTCGGCAGCCACGGGCATCGTGCTTGCCATGGTGCTCATCCGCGGTTTTGCACGCGCCTCGGCCAAGACGGTGGGCAATTTCTGGGTCGATATCACCCGTTGCACGCTCTACATCCTCATTCCGATCTGCGTTCCTTACGCCCTTTTCCTGATCTGGCAGGGCATGCCACAGACGCTTGGGCCTTACGTCGATGCGACCACGCTGGAAGGGGCCAAACAGACCATCGCCGTCGGCCCCGTCGCCTCGCAGATCGCCATCAAGATGCTCGGCACCAATGGCGGCGGTTTTTTCAATGCCAATGCGGCGCACCCGTTTGAGAACCCGACAGCGCTGTCCAATTTGGTTCAGATCATCTCGATCTTCGCTATCGGCGCGGCGCTCACCAACGTCTTTGGCCGCATGGTCGGGAACCAGCGCCAAGGCTGGGCCATCCTCGCCGTGATGGGCATCCTCTTCCTTGCGGGTGTCATCGTCTGCTACTGGGCCGAAGCCGCGGGGACCACTGGCCTCAACGCGCTTGGGCTGACCGGCGGCAACATGGAGGGCAAGGAGCTTCGCTTCGGCGTCCCGCTCTCAGCGCTGTTCGCGGTGATCACCACCGATGCCTCGTGCGGCGCTGTGAACGCCATGCATGATTCCTTCACGGCACTCGGCGGCATGATTCCGCTGATCAACATCCAGCTCGGCGAGATAATCGTTGGCGGCGTCGGCGCCGGCATGTACGGAATGCTGCTGTTTGTAATTATCGCGATCTTCGTCGCCGGACTGATGGTCGGCCGCACGCCGGAATACGTCGGCAAGAAGATCGAGGCCAAGGAAGTGAAGATGGCGATGCTCGCGATCCTCATCCTGCCGCTCTCCATCCTGGGCTTCACGGCCATTGCCGTCGTCGTCAAGGATGGCCTCG
>DASPOV010000063.1:0-7735 GCA_035625815.1 Methyloceanibacter sp. | reverse complement strand
AAGCCGCTCACGATTGCCTCTGAGCTTGGTCAGCCGCCCCTCGACCACGGCGAGATCAGGGAGGGCATTGCCTGGCTTGATGCCGGCGAGTTGTAGACACGCTTCAGGTGCGCAGTCGAGCTGCTCGCGTATGGCATGCGCCGTTTCGCTCCGCCGCTCGCGCGCCGATTCGAGCAGCGCTCCGCTTCTGGCCCGCGCCTCACGCGCTGCGGCAAGCCGCTCCTGCACTTCGCGTAAAGCTTTTTCGCGCCGCTTAAGCTCGATCTCGGCAAGGGCGAGATGGTCGGCGGCCTTGCTCCGCTCCCGCTCGGCCAGAGTGATGGTGTCGAGCAGGCGGCCGCGCCGCTGTTCGATCTCGGCCGGGAGATTGGCGAGAGCAGCAAGATCGGCACGGGTCTCGGCCTCGCGGGCGCGCAAGGTCTCGATCTGCTCCCGGGCCTTGGCAATGCGTTTCTGCCACAGGTCTTGCTCGGCGTTGATCGCTTCCAGCCGTTCCTGGCGGAGGCGAACTTCCCGCTCGAAGCCCTCAAGCGCCGCCCCGGCGCGGGCATAAGCTGATCGGTTCTCGGCGGCCTCTCCGCGGGCCCGCTCGAGCGCCTCCTCAAATGCGCTCAGGGCCACAAGCTCAAGGCGAACGGACTCGACCCGGGCCAAAGCGCCACGCGATTCGTCAAGGGCGACGAGGGTCCGGCTCTCGGCTTCGACAAGGGCGCCGAGCTGCTTGCTCTGGGCGAGACTCTCATGCTCGGCGGCGGCGATGGCATCACGTATGCGGCCCAGCCCGTCGCGCGCCTGACGCACCTTCTGGCGGAGCGCTTTGGTCCCTTCCGCTGCGGCATGCGCGCGGTCATCGGCAGCGGCGGTGTCGGCCTCGGCGGCTTGATGCCGAACCTCGGCAGCCCGCGCCTCGGCCTTGAGCGACTCAAGGCGGTTTCGCTCAGCGAGACGGACGCCTGCGGCGGGAGCAGCACCAGCGGCGACGCTATAGCCATCCCAACGCCATAGATCGCCTTCCGTAGAGACGAGCCGCTGCCCGGGTCTGAGCTTGGCCTGCAAGGCCTTGCCGCTTGCCCGGTCCACCACGCCGATCTGTGCGAGGCGGCGCTTAAGCGCGGGCGGCGCCGAAACGAATTGGCTTAAAGGGAAGGCGCCTTGCGGGAGTTGCGGATCGCCTTCGCCTGCGATCACCCGCCAATGGGCAGGTGCAGCCTCGTCGCTTGCGGCGTCGAGATCGTCACCAACACCAGAGCCGATGGCCTGCTCGTAGCCTTCGCTGATGCACACCGCATCGACGATCGGCGGCCATTCACTCCTCTGTGTGGGCTTGAGCATCTTGAGCAGCGTGGCAAGCTCGGTTTGCAGCTCCTGGACCTGCAGCTTGACGCTTGCTGCGGACGCGCGGGACTGGGCTTCGCTTGCCCGGGCAGCTTCCTCGCGGGCCTCGGAAGCAGAAAGCTCGGTTTCGAGCGCCTCGACCACGCCGGACAGTCTGGCAAGATCCGCCTTGAGCGCCGCAAGATCCGTGTCTCCCCCGCTCAAAACTTCGAGCTTCGCCAGCTCCCTCGCAATGTCTCCGGACTGGCGCTCGAGCAAGGCGATGCGCTGCCGTAGCTCGGTGTGCTCGGCTGCCACGCTGCGCCACTCTGCCCGCGCCCGCGCCAAATCCTCGGTGGCCGCACTGAACGCGCCTTCCGCCGCGGCAAGCCCGATTGCGGCAAGCGCTGCGCCCTCGCGCAATTGAGGCTCTTCGTGATCGCGGGAGCCTGCTTCCTCAAGCCGCCGCGCCTCGTGCTCGAGCCGGCGCAGCATGCCTTCAGCTTCGACGATGTGCTCTTCCTCGCGAGCGAGGTCGCGCGAGGCCTGGGCCAACCGCGTCTCCAATTCCGCTTGGCGAGCCTTCGCGCGTGCTTCCTCGCGCTCAAGCGCGTCACGCTCGACACTCAAGCGATGCAGCACCGCGGCGCGCGCCGCTTCCTCGTCGCGCAAGGGCTGGAGCTTCTCTGCCACCTCTGCCTGCTGGCGCAGCGCCTCGCCCTCGGCCCTGGTCTCCTGAGCGACCATGCTGAGGGCAGCCTGAAACGCGGCTTCTTCCTGCTCGACATGGGCGCAAGCCGAGACCCAGTGCAGATGATGCTGCAAGGCCTCGGTCTCGTGGATCTTTCCGGAAATCTCCCGGTAGCGCTGCGCCTGGCGCGCCTGACGCTTCAGCGCCTCCAATTGCGAACTGATCTGGCCGATCAGATCGCCAATGCGCTCGAGATTGACTTCGGTGGCTTTGAGGCGCAGCTCCGCTTCATGGCGGCGGCTGTGCAAGCCGGCAATGCCAGCAGCGTCCTCCAGCACGCGGCGGCGCTCCTGGGGGGCAGCATTGACGATCTCGCCGATGCGTCCCTGGCGCACAAGGGCTGGCGATCGTGCTCCGGTCGCGGCGTCCTCGAACAGGAGGCGGATATCGCGGGCTCGCGCATCCTTGCCGTTGACCCGGTAGGCGGAGCCAACTTCGCGCTCGATGTACCGTGTCACCTCCAACGCGTCGCTGTCGTTGAATTCCGCCGGCGCCGTGCGCACACTATTGTCGATGAACAGCGTCACCTCTGCGGTGTTGCGGGCCGGACGGTGCTGCGAGCCCGCGAAGATGACGTCCTCCATAGCCGAGCCGCGCATGCTCTTATAGGAGATCTCGCCCATGACCCAACGCAACGCTTCGAGGAGGTTCGACTTGCCGCAGCCGTTTGGCCCGACGATGCCGGTGAGCCCCGGCTCGATCAGGATCTCGGTCGGCTCGACGAAGGACTTGAAGCCGAGGAGGCGAAGACGGGTGATCTTCACGTGCGTATTGCCCTAAGGCCTGAGAGAAGCGACGCGCTCATCAATGCTCAAACCGCCAGCACCGCAAGGGTTAGGTCGATGACTGCGGGCCAAGCAGAGCCTTGAACTCTTCGAAGGTGATGGTGCCTTGCGCCTTGCGGCCATTGGCAAAAAAAGTCGGCGTGCCGATTACGCCAAATTTCCGCCCCCGCTGCTTCACCTCCGTGAGCCCGTCGATAATGGTTTGATTCGTGAGGCATTTGTCAAACGCCTCGCGAGTCATGCCACTTGATTTGGCCACCGAATAGATGGCGTCTGGGCGCACCTCCAGGCTCACCCATTCCGGCTGGCGGAGCAGGAAGGCATTGAATAGCGAGAAGTACTTATCCTCCGGCGCGCAGCGATTGATAATGGCGGCGGCGCCTGAGGTGTGACCGATCGGGAACTCTCGCACGATGAAGCGGATCTTGCCGGTATCGATCAGTTCTTTCTTCACACGGGGGAATACCTCCCGTTGAAAATGTGCGCAATGGGGGCAGGTGAGCGAGGCATACTCGATCACAGTCACCGGAGCACTCGGATTGCCGAGCACTCGCTCGCCAAGCGGCCCGGCTTGCATCAAGTCTTCGGGGGGTGGCACATTGAGCGCCTTGTCGGCGATCGCATCGGTAGGACCTGCGCCGCCGCCGCAACCGCCTAGCGCGCCCCCGATGGCGAAGAGAAGCAGTATCGCTAGCCGTCTCATCGGGTCGCGCGTCCGGGATGCTCATTGGCCTGGCTTGGTTGACCCTTCGGTCTTGGATTTATCCGCGTCGGCGGCGGGAGCGTCGCCAAGCGCAACTTCGAAATCCTTGATCTGATGATCGCCCTTCATCCTCTTGCCATTGACGAAGAACGTTGGCGTCGAATCGACCTGAAACTTCTCATGCGCCGTCTCGCGCGTTCGCACGATCTTGCTGAACAGCTCCTTGTTGGCAAGGCATTGGTCGAACTGTTCCTTGGAGATGCCGGCCTGCCGCGCGATCTGCAACAGCTTGTCCTTGGCCTCGGCCCCCGGAACGACCCATTTCTCTTGAGTGGAGAACATGGCGTCGACCATGGGGTAATAGCGGTCATTGCCGGAACACCGCGCGAGCATAAAGGCCGCGGCGGCCAGATTGTCGAGGGGGAACTCGCGCAACATGTAGCGGGCCTTGCCGGTGTCGATGTATTTGGTCTTGAGCTCTGGGAACACTTCCTTCTGGAACTGCGCGCAATGCGGGCAGGTCATCGAGGCGTATTCCACAATCGTGTTTGGCGCGTCGGTGGAGCCAATGACGATGTCAGGAAGCGGTCCGGACGCCATGAGCACCGCCACGTCCGGGTCGACCTTATCCTTGTCCGCGACCCTGGCGCCACCCTGGTAAAAGCCTCCACGATAGTAATAGACGCCCGCGGCGACAGCCACCGCGACCACAGCGCCGATCGCAATCATCAGGACCTTGTTTGGGGCGGCTTTTTCGGTCTCGCTCACTTGGCTCTCCTCCACTCGCTTGGCTTTGTTTTCCGCTTGTTTCCCAGGCGCCGGGCTATCTGGCGGCCGCTCGATTTACGATCTTTGGCCAGTTCTTTATGGCAGAAGCGAGAAAAGCGGAAGGCGTCTCAGGGTCTCGGGGACTTGCCGCGAATCCCCGCCGCGAGCCGCTTCAGGGCCTGGACCAGTCCCGTGTCGGCAAAGTTGCTGGCAGGCAGGGGCTCACCATCATCGGCCTGAGGGGGCGCAGGGAGCCGGGTTTCGGCCCTGGCCACCGGGGCCTGTAGGAAACGCAGCTGCGCGATGGCCCGGTAGCCGAAGTAAGTGTTCACCTGCTCTAAAATCTGTTCGGCGCGATGCTGCACCTCGATCGCACGGGGGCCATCGACCTTCAGTACGAGAATCGCGCCGTCCGACCGCCAGGCGCTTTGGGTGCTCGAAGACTCCCGATCCTCGGTTCGCCGCGGCCATACCAATCTGTCCGGCATGGTGAAGCGGGCAAGCTCCTGGCCCACCACCGCGGGCCATTCGTTGAGCAGCGCCGTGGTGGCGAAGCCGCGGGCGCGGGCGACGGGGTCAAGCATGCGCGTCACATAGGCGCCGATGGCGCGCGCGCCGCTTGCACTCTTCACCCAAACTTTTCGTTCGTCGTCCGGAATCTCGATCTCCCGCTTATCGGTGGACGGTGGATTTCCTTCCTTGCTTTCGCCGCGCTCGATCCTACACCATTGCGGCAACGGAGGCAGGCCGCGGGAGCATCGGATTTGCACAACGAAGATTACGCTCGCGTTCTCCTTGCCTGGTACGACCGGGAGCGGCGCCTGTTGCCCTGGCGCGCTGCGCCCGGCGTAACGCCAGACCCCTATCGGGTATGGTTGAGCGAGATCATGTTGCAGCAGACCACGGTCAAGGCCGTGCTGCCGCGCTACACCGACTTCCTGCGCCGCTGGCCGGACGTGACGGCACTTGCCGGCGCCGAGCTTGGCGAAGTGCTCGCCGCCTGGGCAGGCCTTGGTTATTACGCCCGGGCGAGAAACCTGCATGCCTGCGCCCGCGAGGTGGTCGAGCGCCATGGCGGACGCTTCCCCGCGACGGAAGCGGGCCTCCGCGCGCTCCCAGGCATCGGCGACTATACCGCCGCGGCGATCGCGGCAATCGCCTTCGGCGCGCGCGCCACGCCCATCGACGGGAATATCGAGCGCGTGGTCGCGCGGCTCTTTGCGGTCACCACACCGCTGCCTACAGCCAAGGAGGAGATCAGGGCTCTCGCCGTGAAGCTCACGCCGACGGGGCACGCAGGAGAATTCGCGCAAGCCATGATGGATTTGGGCGCCAGGGTGTGCACGCGGCGTCCGGCCTGCGGTTACTGCCCGCTCATTTCAGACTGCGTCGGTCATGCGGAAGGCTTGGCCGAAGTCCTGCCCTATCGGGAGGCGAAGCCAGAGCGGCCGGTCCGGCGTGGTCATGCCTTCGTGGCGTTGCGCGAGGACGGTGCGGTGCTGCTGCGGGAGCGACCGCTAAAAGGCCTGCTCGGCGGCATGCTGGAGACTCCGTCGTCACCGTGGACCGAAGGAGATTGGCGAGAGCTAGACCTCAATGAGGCGCCACTGAAGGCCGAATGGCGCGAGATGCCCGGGCTTGTCGAGCACACCTTCACCCATTTTCACCTGGAGCTCACCATCTATCTTGCCGAGGTCGCGTCTAACGCAAAGCCTACCAAGGTCGCTGCGCCTGAGCGCTGCCGCTGGGTTCATCTCCGCGATCTTCACCGTGCGGCCCTGCCAAGCGTGATGCGGAAAGTGCTCGCCCGGGCGCTTGAAGCGGAAATTAGAAGCGCGGCTAAGCCTCGGGCTCGAGTTGCCGTCGCGCCTTTTCGCGCAAGACGTCGATCGGCCTGAGCGTACCCTCTGCCTCATAATGCCAGAAGGTCCAGCCGTTGCAGACCTGGGCGCCTTGCACATACGCCCCGATCTTGTGGATCGAGCCTTGCGCGCCTGCTGAAGCGATGCTGCCATCGGCCCGCACCTCCGCCTCGTGTCGAGCGCGTGCGTCGTAGAGAACGGTGCCGGGAGAGATCAGCCCGATCTCGACCAGCGCGCCAAATGGGATTCGTGCTTCGGCCCGCTTGCCACGAACAATCTCGACGCAAGCGGATTTGAGCGGCGTCACGGCGTCGAGCCGGGCTCTCGCAGCTTCGGCGTAGGCCTGATCGCGCTCGACGCCGATAAAGCTGCGGCCAAGGCGCTTGGCCACTGCCGCCGTTGTGCCAGAGCCGAGGAAAGGATCGAGCACCACATCACCCCGATGGCTCGAAGCAAGAATGATACGATGGAGTAGCGCCTCGGGCTTCTGCGTCGGATGGGTCTTGCGTCCGCCGTCCTGCTTGAGGCGCTCCGGCCCTGAGCAAATCGGGAGCAGCCAGTCCGAGCGCATTTGCAACTCGTCGTTCAGCGCCTTCATCGCCTCGTAATTGAAGGTGTAGCGCGCCTTTGGCCCCAAGGAGACCCAGACCAGCGTCTCGTGCGCGTTGGTGAAGCGGCGACCCCTGAAATTTGGCATGGGGTTCGTCTTGCGCCACACCACGTCGTTCAGCACCCAGAAGCCGAGGTCTTGGAGGATCGTGCCGACCCGAAAGATGTTGTGATAGCTGCCGATCACCCAGAGCGCGCCTTCCGGCTTCAGCACCCTGCGGCACGCCCTGAGCCAGCGCCTGGTGAAGTCGTCATATGCGGCAAAGCTGCCGAACTTGTCCCAATCGTCATCGACGCCGTCGACCCGCGTATTGTTGGGCCGAAGCAGCTCGTTGTCGATCTGGAGATTATAAGGAGGGTCGGCGAAGACGAGATCGACGCATTGAGCGGGGAGTTTCGCCAGCTCCTCCACGCAGTCGCCGACAATAATATCGTTGAGCGGAAGCCTTGGCCCCCGCGGCCTACCCACGCCCATGGCACCACTCAGTTACGCAAAACCACACACATTCTGCCTTCACCGAAGCACGCAAGGCAGGGGCATGCTGAGGGCTCAAGCGTAAAGGCTGATTTAACCGAGGTCCATCACCAAGAAACGTCACACATGCTGGCCGCCGTCGATCGAAAGCTTGGCGCCGTTGATATAGCTTGATTGCGCTGTACACAGAGGAAGGCGCCCGGAGCCGCCTCGAGCTCGTCGATAAGCCCGCGCGTGAGCATGACGGAGCGAAAAAGTTCACCGGAGTACCGTCATCTAGTCGGAAAGTCGGTCTCGATACTGCCGAGTCTTCGGCCATCCTCCGCATTCGGCGAAATCGCCGCATTGTTGATGAGTGCGTTGAGCCGTTCGCCTTGCGCTTTCAGCCGCTCCGTCATCACGCCGATGGCTTCTGGCAGGTTGTCGGGATCGGCGAGGTTACTTGGATTTGGTTCTCCGGTCCCGCCT
>DASPOV010000062.1:0-2922 GCA_035625815.1 Methyloceanibacter sp. | reverse complement strand
GTCGCAGTGAAGGACAGCGGACTTGAGGTCAAACTCGTCGACCACGACCTGACGAGCTTCATCCGCCGCTCCGATCTCTCTCGCGACCGTTCCGAGCAGCGGCCCGACCGCTTCGGCGTTGGCGAGAAGTTCGACGTGGTTGTGACCCAGGTCGATACCAAGGCCCGCAAGGTCTCGGTGTCGATCAAGGCCCTCGAAATTGCCGAGGAGAAAGAGGCCGTCGCCCAGTATGGATCGACCGACTCCGGCGCTTCGCTTGGCGATATCCTCGGTGCTGCCTTGAGCAAGGCGAAGGAAGAGGATGGCGACGAGGCCGCCGACAAGCCAAAGCGCAAGAGCCGCGCCAAGAGCGAGGGCGCCAAGACCGAGGCGGACGCCGAGCCCGAGGAATAGTCACGCGCGCCGGGCTCGCCTGGTTTAGTCTCGGTGCATCTCCAGCCCTGCGACCTTTTAGAGAGATCTGCATGTGATCGAAGCCGAAACTGTGATCGAACGCCGCCGGCTGAGGCGCAAGCTCAGCCTCTGGCGGCTCGTGGTGGTCGTTCTCGGCGCGTTCTTAGTCGCGCTGTTGATATCCGGCGACCAGCGCCTAGCGGACTACGGCGGTTTCTTGCCGCACATCGCCCGCGTCTCCGTAAGCGGCATCATCACTGACGACCAGAAGGTGCTCGACCTTCTCGATAGGGTCGGCAAGTCGAGCCAGGTCAAGGCGGTGATCCTCGACATCAACAGCCCCGGGGGCACCACCACCGGTGGCGAAGCTATGTATGAGGCGATTCGCCGCCTCGCCGGGAAGAAGCCGGTGGTCGCGGTTTGCGGCACGCTTGCCACCTCCGCGGCCTATATCGTCGCGCTCGCCACCGACCGCATCTTCGTCTACGGCAACACCATCACCGGATCGGTCGGCGTCATCTTCCAATGGGCCGACGTGTCCGAGCTCATGCGTACCCTCGGAGTGAAGGTCGAGGAGATCAAGAGCGGGCCGCTTAAGGCCGTGCCGAACCCATTCGAGCCGGCCGACGAGAAGGCGCGCGCGCTCGGCGAGGAGATGGTGCAGGAGGCGAAGGTCTGGTTCGTCGATCTCGTCGCCGAACGCCGTAAGATCGAGCCTGCTTCGGTTCCGGGCCTTACTGATGGCCGCATCTATTCCGGGCGTCAGGCCTTGGCCCTCAAGCTTGTGGACGAGATCGGCGACGAGAAGGCGGCCAAGACGTGGCTGCAAAAGGAGCGCAACGTGGCGCCCGGACTTTCCGTCATCGATTGGAAGCCGAGAGCCGAAAGCAGCAGCATTTTGAGATGGCTGTTCGGGTCCGTCGCCTCCGATCTCGTCATTACGGCTGACAACTTCGCATCTCTATTCGGTCAAGTTTCGGAAGGACTTAGGCTTGACGGTCTGGTTTCGCTTTGGCACCCTGCCGGCAGCTAGCAGGGCTCTAGCCGGCAAGCCGGGGATGGTGGGACGATCATGATCAAATCGGAATTGATACAGCGCGTGGCTGCGGCCAACCCGCACCTGTTTCAGCGCGACGTCGAGCGCATTATCAACATCGTGCTAGATGAGATCACCGGCGCGCTTTCCCGCGGTGACCGGGTCGAGCTGCGTGGTTTCGGCGCGTTCACGGTGAAGCATCGCGCGGCCCGGCAGGGGCGCAATCCGCGCACCGGGGATACCGTCTTCGTCGAGGACAAGTTCGTGCCGTTCTTTAAGACCGGCAAGGAGCTCCGCGAGCGATTGAACCGCGGGGATGGCTCGGGTGCGAGCTAGGACCTCGATCCCGATGGAGCTTCCGTGATGCGTAAGTTTGTCGTCGGCCTCATTGTCGTGCCGCTGGGCGTTCTGCTCGTGGCGCTCGCCGTCGTCAATCGCAAGCCGGTGATGCTCGGGCTCAATCCGTTCAACGGCGATTCCGGCTTTAGCGTGGAGGCACCGTTCTTCCTGTTTCTATTTGGCTCTTTCGCCCTTGGGCTCGTCATTGGCGGGCTCGCGACCTGGCTCGGCCAAGGCAAGTGGCGGCGCACGGCGCGAGTCGAAGCCCGCGAGACCTCAACCTGGCGCCGCCAGGTTGACCGCCTGGAGAAGGAGCTTGAGGGGTTGGATGCCCGCCCAAAACGCGTGCGCCTCGCCGCCGACTGAGATCCGCCGCCGAAGCCTGTACGCCGACCCCACGGCCACGCCCAGCCAAGGGCGGCATTCTGCACTGCGATGGACTTGCGCGAGCCTGGATTGCATAGGGTTGCCCCTGGGCGCTTTTTGGGAGCGCCTCATCGGCATGAGAGATATGACCCTCCAGCCACCTTCGGTGTTGCTTATTCAGCCCAGTGCTCCCCGTGTCGGGGCTCGCTTCTTTTTGCAGCGCACGATTGAGGCATTGGCAGGCATCCTGCTTTCGTGACATTTTAATGACACGAGGGGGAGATCTATGCGTTGCGGCTGCCTCGCCTTAATCCTGGTCGCGGCATTTGTCGCCGCCGATAGGGCAAATCCTGCCGAACACACAGCCAATCATTTAGTGGTGAAGGTGAAGGGTGGCACGGATTGCGCATCCTATTGTGTCGAATACCATAGATGCCAGTACGGGTCAGATCTGTGCTGCAAGGAATGGGGCAGGGGCAGCCAACCGCTCCCCCACCACCAAAATCGGCAGGGTACAGTCAACGGCCGTTAAGCGACCAAAAGATGATCAACCGACTGGGTTTTTGGCCGACGGCGTTTCTAGTCGCGTGTCTCAGCGAATTTGCTGCGGCTGCTGCATGCGAAGCAGTTCGCAGCGACTATTGCGCCGAATGATGGTTATGGAGACCTTCCGCCCGCCTTTAGGCGATGAGTGACAGGGGGCGTCGGCTTCGGCGCGGCCCTTTTTATCCCTGGGAGCTAGTAGTGGTACCGGTAATAGGGGTGGCGGTGCACAACAACGGCCCCAT
>DASPOV010000061.1:0-15037 GCA_035625815.1 Methyloceanibacter sp. | reverse complement strand
CTGGAGCCTCCCCTTGCGGCTGCTCCTGATCCTCCGCTTCAGCTGTCTTGGTTGCCATTCATCTACTCCGAAGCGCTTCCCGCTTAAGGGATGAGCGGGCCAGTTCTCTGTTAAGGCCGGCGCCCTTTCGCGAAACACTTCTACCGATTAGCAGTGATCACCGTTAATCGACGATTAAACATGACTGCCTCTAGCTCGCCCGCCCAGTGTCGCTAAGACTGCCTGCTCAAGCCTTGGCCGATTTCGTTCTCCCCAATCAAGCTCGCCCATTCCGGGGTACAAGGATTGGAACTCAACGTTCCGGACCGAATGTTTTGCGCAGGCGATGAGCCCGCTTCCAATGCCCGAGGCGAGAAAGCCCGTCGAGCGAACGCCACGCCGGCCAGGCGAATGGCCTTCAAAACCAGCGCCTACGGGAATGCAAGCCCCTTCTTCCGAGGACCCCTCGTGGCGCTCCGTGCCGATCAAGTTCTCGGCAATGCAATTGGCGAGAGGAGACCCGCCTGTCAAGACTGCAAAGCCCTCCAAAAGCACAATTTCTAGCCGTGATGGTGTCCCTAGGTTCTCGTCGCGTTCTCCATGCAATAATGGTGCCGGTCGGGGCGCTTCTAACGATGGCCTGGACGTCGGTCCGGGCGGCGCCCTCGCTGCCCCGCGATATTCTCGCCTTTCAGCCTGGCGATGGTCTCCTGAAAGCGCTTGGCGCTGTCGCGATCGCCAGCATCGTCAGCGGCATGGCGCAAGCCAGCATCGGCCACCTGCTGTTGCACCCGGGTGAATTGCTCGTAATCGGCCTCGGAGAGATCGGAGAGGTCGAGTGCTGCGTCCTGCACCTCCTTGTCGAGGCTCTTGAGCGTGGTCCAACGGAACAGAAGCTCGGCGAAATGCTCCTCGACTTCTGCCGCCGGGGTTTGCGGCTGTAGGAAGGCGATGCGTATGAAGGCGCTTGACCGCGAGAGCGTATCGAAGAGCTTGGCGTGGCTGCCAGCGCGCATCAGCTCGGCGAGGCGTTCCGGCGCTATGCCAGGATGCTGTAAGATGGCCTGTGTGAGCGCGGCGAGAAGCTCGGCAAGGTGCTTCTGACGGATGTCGATATGGGCCACCTCTTCCGCGAAATGATCGAGCAGCGTGGGATGGTGGGCGAGCGCGAGGATGATAATGATGGCAAAACCGTGGGCCGAGGGAAGCGGTCTCGCACCACCCTTGCCTGCGAGAACCGAGGATGCCTTGGCGTCGGCAGCGCCCTGCTTGGTCGCATCCCGCCACAATCCAAAGAGCCTCGACTTGAGATCGCGTCGGTAATGATCCTTGACCCGCGCGTTGCCGATGGTGCTTAGCAGGCGCTCGAGGCGCTCTTCGAGCGCGGCTCGGCGCTCAGGCGTATCGAGATTCTGGCTTCCGCATTCGCGCCGCCACAGCACATCCACCAGCGGTCTCGCCTCGGCAAGACATTGGGCGAAGGCGGCAGCCCCTTCATTGCGCACGAGGTCGTCGGGGTCCGAGCCTTGCGGCAGAAAGGCGAAGCGGAAGGAATGCCCTTCGCGCAGGATGGGGAGCATGCGGTCGATGGCGCGCGCCGCGGCCGCTTCGCCGGCCCGGTCGCCGTCGAAGCAGATGATCGGTTCGGGCGCGAGCAGCCAAAGCTGATCCATCTGGCGCTCGGTGAAGGCGGTGCCGAGCGTTGCTACCACATGCCGGAAACCTGACTGGTGAAGCGCGATCACATCCATATAGCCTTCGACCACGACGAGCTCGCCCTTCTCGAAGGCGGCGTTCCGCGCTCGGGCGAGGTTAAAGACGGTCGCGCCCTTGTCGAAGAGCTTCGTCTCCGGCGAGTTGAGATATTTTGGCTCAGTCGCGGCATCGAGGGCGCGGGCACCAAAACCGATAATGCGTGCCCGCGCATTGAAAATGGGGATGGTGAGCCGGTGGCGAAAGCGATCGTAAGGTGCGCGGCCGTCGTCGGACTTTACCAGGAGCCCCGCATCGAGGAGCTGCGTTTCGCTAAATCCGAGTTTGATGAGAGTCGCTTTGAGGGCGTCCTTCGTGTTCGGTGCGAAGCCGATGCGGAACTCTTTCAGGGTCGCCTGGTTGAGCCCACGCCGCTCGGCGTAGCTAAGCGCCTCACGGCCCTCTCGCGTCGCGATCTGCTCCTCGAAGAACACGGCTGCCGCCTCAAGCGCATCGTAAAGACCCAATTGCTCCTTGGCGGCGCGCTCGAATTGCGGGTTTGGCTTCGGCATCGGGAGGCCAGCGTCGCCGGCAAGCTTTTCCACCGCTTCCGGAAAGCTCAAACCCTCCGTCTCCATAATGAAGCCGAAAATGTCGCCATGCTTGCCGGATGAGAAGCAGTGATAGAAGCCCTTCTGGTCGTTGACCGTGAAGGATGGGGTCTTCTCCTGGTTGAAGGGACTCAAGCCAACGAATTCCCGGCCGCGGCGCCTCAGCGGCACGCGACGAGAGACGACGCTTGAGACCGGCAGTCGCGCCCTGATTTCATCCAGAAACGAATCGGAGAATTTCATCGGAAGCAGTGGGCCCGCACCAAGGGGCTAGGACCATCGACTTCCGCGGTCCATCACCATAATTCACTGTCGAACAAATACGGAACGTAGGTCCAACTGTCCAGCGACGCCCTGTGGAAAAATGAACCGGGCGGAACTCTTCGCTCCACTCGGTCATGGGCCAAGGCCGGCGTCTCAAGAACAGGGCCGGCGGGAAGACAAAGGCCACATGGCCGGCTGCCCCTAGGATTTCTCCGAACATACGATTTGAATTCCAGATCGCGGGCAAAGGCCGCATCGGACCCCTCACCTGAGGAGGCGCGAACCGCGCCGTCCCGAATGGTGAGGCTGCATGCTTGGAGAGACGGCTTACGGCCGCTCGTCAGCATGAAGATCAGGCTGATACGGATTTGCCAGGTCAAGCCGGGCAATGATGAGGAGCAAAGAAGCTACGAGCTGAGCTTCGCCTTTACGAGCACGCTCGCTTTGGCGAAATCCATCTGGCCAGCGTAGCGCGCCTTGAGTACCGCCATCACTCTGCCCATGTCCTTGACGCTAGAGGCGCCAGCCTCGGCGATCGACCCGGCGATGGCCTTCTGCAAGGCGGCATCGGACAGTTGCACGGGGAGGAACTCGCGAATGATGTCGATCTCCTCGGCCTCCTGCTTGGCGAGCTCGGCGCGGCCGGCTTGCGTGTAGATCTTCTCAGACTCTTCCCGCTGCTTGATCATCTTGGCGAAAAGCTCGAGCAGCTCAGCTTCGGTCGCCTCCCCCTTGCCCGCCCCGCGCGCAGCAATGTCGCGATCCTTGATGGCGGCAGCGATCAGCCTCAGCGTCGAGATGCGGCGCTTGTCTTGAGCCTTGGTCGCAGCCTTGAGTGCGGCAGTGACGGTCTCGCGCATGGGTTGGGAGAGCGGTGAATCGAGGAAGAAGTTTCAAGGTAATTGAGCGGATAAAAAGACACAAGAGATTTTGCCCTCATAACCCATTGTTTTCACAAGTAGATATTTCACGGGCCGGCTTGACCAGGCGGAACACGTAACTTAAGAGTTGGGCTCGTTGGACACGTGGGCAGAAGCGTCGGACTTGACGCCGTAAGACGTGCACCCGACTTCAAGCCGTGGCCGCTCCACTCCGGCGGCAACAACGAAAGCCGAATGAACGACAATCCAGAATTTGCGGCCGTAGAGGCCTCGAAGCCATGCGCGCGGGCGACGGAAGCCTGGGATGAAGAGCTGCCGACGGCGTTGCTCGTGCTTGCCGATGGCACCGTCATCGAAGGCGAGGGCGCGGGTGCGACCGGCACCGCCGTAGGCGAAGTCTGCTTCAACACCGCCATGACGGGCTATCAGGAGATCATGACCGACCCATCTTACGCCGGGCAGATCATCACCTTCACCTTTCCCCACATCGGCAATGTCGGCACCAACAATGAGGACGTTGAGACCGCGAGCCTTGCCGCCGCGTCCGGCGTGCGCGGCTGCGTGCTTCGAGCGCCGATTACGCGAGCGTCTAACTATCGCGCTGCCCAGGAATTCGACGAATGGCTCAAAGCGCGAGGCATTATCGCAATCACCGGCGTCGATACCCGCGCGCTCACGGCTCTGATTCGCGAGAAGGGTATGCCGAATGCAGTGATCGCGCACGCGCGTGACGGGAAGTTCGACTCGGACGCGCTGAAGCGCGAGGCCGCCGCCTTCCCCGGCATGGTGGGCCTCGATCTCGCCAAGGACGTCACCTGCGGCCAGAGCTATGCCTGGGACGAGACTGAGTGGTGCTGGAACGAAGGCTATGGGCGAGAGACGAGCCCCCGCTTGCATGTGGTCGCCATCGACTATGGCCTGAAGTGCAACATTCTGCGCAAGCTCGCCACGGCGGGATGCAAGCTCACGGTACTGCCGGCGACCGCGACCGCGGAGGACGTGTTGGAGCGGAAGCCTGACGGGGTGTTCCTGTCGAACGGCCCGGGCGATCCGGCAGCAACCGGCGTCTACGCGGTGCCGGAAATCGAGAAGCTCGTGGACTCAGGCCTGCCGGTCTTCGGTATCTGCCTCGGGCATCAGATGCTCGGGCTCGCGCTCGGCGGCACCACGCGCAAAATGCATCAGGGCCACCACGGGGCGAACCATCCAGTGAAGGACTTCAACACGGGCAAGGTCGAAATCACCTCGATGAATCACGGCTTCGCCGTGGACCGCGAGAGCCTGCCCCCTTCTGTCGAGGAGACCCATGTATCGCTGTTCGATGGCTCCAATTGTGGGTTGAAAGTGAAGGACAGACCGGTGTTCTCGGTGCAGTACCACCCCGAAGCTTCCCCCGGGCCGCAAGACAGCCATTACCTCTTCACCCACTTCGTTAAGCTGATGGAAGAGAAGAAGGGCAAAGGCTAGGCCGCTCCCAATGCCCAAACGCACAGACATAAAGTCGATCCTGATCATCGGAGCCGGTCCAATCGTCATCGGCCAGGCCTGCGAGTTCGACTATTCCGGCACCCAAGCCTGCAAGGCCTTGAAAGAAGAAGGCTATCGGATCGTGCTGGTGAACTCGAACCCAGCCACGATCATGACCGACCCTGACGTGGCCGACGCCACCTACGTCGAGCCGATCACGCCGGACTTCGTCACCAAGATCATCGAGAAGGAGCGCCCCGACGCGCTACTGCCCACCATGGGCGGGCAGACAGCGCTCAATACGGCCCTCAGCCTGCAACGCTCGGGCGTGCTCGACAAATACGGGGTGGAGATGATCGGCGCGCGCGCCGAGGTCATCGACAAGGCCGAGGACCGGGAGCTGTTCCGCGAGGCGATGACCAAGATCAGGCTCGAGACGCCGCGCTCGCGGCTTGCCGATGCCGCGACGCTCAAGCGCGCCGACCGCGAGAAATACAGAGTCGAGATCGCTCGCATCACCAAGACCATCGCCGATCCGGAGAGCCGGGCAAAGGCGCTCGCCGAATTCGAGAATTCCTGGGCGCAAGGCGAAGGGGTGCGGCGGCGGCGCTATGTAGAGAAGGGACTGATCGAAGCGCTAGAGGCCCTGTCGGAGATCGGGCTCCCCGCGATCATCCGTCCTTCCTTTACGCTGGGCGGCACCGGCGGTGGCGTCGCCTATAACCGCGAGGAGTTCCTCGAGATTGTCGAGCGCGGGCTCGACGCCTCGCCCACCTGCGAGGTGCTGATCGAGGAATCGGTGCTCGGCTGGAAGGAGTATGAGATGGAGGTCGTTCGCGATAAGGACGACAACTGCATCATCATCTGCTCCATCGAGAACATCGATCCCATGGGCGTGCATACCGGGGATTCCATCACCGTGGCGCCAGCGCTCACGCTTACCGATAAGGAATATCAGATCATGCGCAATGCCTCGATCGCGGTGCTGCGCGAGATCGGGGTGGAGACGGGCGGGTCCAACGTGCAGTTCGCGGTCAACCCTGCCGATGGGCGGCTTGTCATCATCGAAATGAACCCGCGCGTGTCGCGGTCCTCGGCGCTTGCCTCCAAGGCCACTGGCTTCCCCATTGCCAAGGTCGCGGCGAAGTTGGCAATAGGCTACACGCTCGACGAGCTCGCCAATGACATCACCGGCGCCGCGGTGCCTGCCTCCTTCGAGCCCACTATCGACTATGTGGTGACCAAGATTCCGCGCTTCGCTTTCGAGAAGTTTCCAGGCGCGAAACCGGTGCTCACCACCTCGATGAAGTCCGTGGGTGAGGCCATGGCCATCGGGCGCACCTTCCCGGAGTCTCTGCAAAAGGCGCTTCGCTCCATGGAAACAGGCCTCACCGGGCTCGATGACATCGCGTTCCAGGGACTAGGTCAGGGCGATGACAAGAATGCGATCCGGGCAGGGCTCGGCACGCCCTCCCCCGACCGCCTCCTCAAGGTGGCGCAGGCGCTCCGGCTCGGCTTCGACGAGGAGCAGATCTTCGAAGCCTGCAAGATCGACCCCTGGTTCATCCGCCAGATCAACGACATCGTCGATATGGAGGAACGGGTGCGGGAGCATGGGCTGCCGCAAAGCGCCGCTCAGTTCCGCATGCTAAAGGCCATAGGCTTCTCCGATGAGCGGCTCGCGACGCTTGCTAGGCTCACGGCGAGCGAGGTCGCGGCAAGACGCCGGAACCTCGAAGTGTACCCGGTCTATAAGCGCATCGACACTTGTGCCGCCGAGTTCGCCTCGCCCACAGCGTATATGTATTCGACCTATGAGGCGCCCTTCGCGGGGCCTCCCCAATGCGAGGCGCGACCCTCCTCTGCCGAGAAGATCATCATCCTTGGCGGCGGCCCGAACCGCATCGGCCAGGGCATTGAGTTCGACTATTGCTGCTGCCACGCGGCCTTCTCGCTGTCCGACGCCGGTTACGAGACCGTCATGGTCAATTGTAATCCGGAGACGGTCTCGACCGACTACGACACCTCGGATCGCCTCTATTTCGATCCGCTGACGGAAGAGGACGTGCTCGAGATCGTGCGCAAGGAAGAGACGAACGGCAGGCTGAAAGGTGTCATCGTGCAGTTCGGCGGGCAGACGCCGCTCAAGCTCGCACAGGCGCTCGAGGCCGCGCGCGTGCCGATCCTCGGCACCTCGCCCGACGCTATCGATCTCGCTGAAGACCGCGATCGCTTCAAGGCGCTGATCGACCGGGTTGGCCTGCGTCAACCCAAAAGCGGTGTCGCTCGCTCGCCGAACGAGGCTATCGCCATCGCGAGCACCCTCGGCTTTCCGCTCGTCATCCGCCCCTCCTATGTGCTCGGCGGCAGGGCCATGGAGATCGTGCATGACGATGCGCAGCTCGCTCGTTACATCTCGGAGGCCGTAGTGGTTTCGGGCAAGAGCCCGGTGCTGCTCGACACCTATTTGCGCGACGCCATCGAAGTGGACGTGGACGCCATCGCCGACAGGACCAACGTCTTCATATGCGGCGTGATGGAGCATATCGAGGAGGCTGGTGTCCATTCCGGCGACTCGGCCTGCTCGCTCCCGCCACACTCACTGAAGCCCTCCGTCGTGGCAGAACTCGAGCGGCAAACGGTGGAGCTCGCCCGCGCACTTAAGGTGGTGGGGCTGATGAACGTGCAGTTCGCCATTCAGAATGACCAGATCTATGTGCTCGAAGTGAACCCGCGGGCAAGCCGCACGGTGCCCTTCGTCGCCAAGGTAATCGGCCTTCCCATTGCAGGCATCGCCGCAGAGGTTATGGCCGGCAAGCCGCTCGCCGCCTTCGGTCTTACCCGCCCGTGCTTCGACCATATCGGCGTGAAGGAAGCGGTATTCCCCTTCGCCCGCTTCCCCGGCGTCGACACGGTGCTCGGCCCAGAGATGCGCTCGACCGGTGAAGTCATGGGCATCGACAAGGACTATGCCATCGCTTTCGCCAAGAGCCAGCTCGGCGGCGGCTGCAAGCTGCCCTTGACCGGCACCGTGTTCGTTTCGGTGAAGGATTCGGACAAGGACAAGGTGCTGGCGCCGATCCGCGAGCTTGCCGCCATGGGCTTCCGCATCATCGCCACCCGCGGAACCAAGCGCCATCTCGACGCCCACGGCATCGAATGCGAAAAGGTTAATAAAGTGCTAGAGGGTCGGCCGCATATCGTTGACGCCATCACAAATGGCGAGGTCGATATCGTGTTCAACACCACGGAGGGCGCCAAGGCGCTGGCCGACTCCTTTTCCATCCGGCGCTCGGCCTTGCTGTACCACATTCCCTATTATACAACCGTTGCTGGCGCTCTCGCCGTCACTGAGGCCATCAAGGCCATGAGAGCCGGAAACCTCACGGTGGCGCCCCTTCAAAGCTATGCGGGGCTGAAAACGGCGTAACCGCGCTCTTAGTGGCAACTCAACCCGAATCTTGACTTAGACTGGGCAATTCCTGGACAGTATCCGGGGGCCCAAAGGAGCTTGGAAGTGATGATGGACAAGGTGCCGATGACCGCGGAGGGTTATGCGGCGCTTGAGGCTGAGATCAAACATCTCAAGACCGTCGAGCGTCCGCGCATCATCAAGGCCATCGCAGATGCGCGCACCCACGGGGACCTTTCCGAGAACGCCGAATACCACGCGGCCAAGGAGCAGCAGGGCATTACCGAGGCGCGCATGGCCGACCTCGAGGACAAACTCTCGAGAGCCGATATCATCGATGTCTCCAAGCTCAAGGGCGACCAGGTGATGTTCGGAGCGACCGTCACCCTGCTCGACGAGGACACCGACGAAAAAGTAAGGTACCGAGTCGTGGGCGAGCTCGAGGCCGACGTGAAGAAGGGCAAGATCTCGATCACCTCTCCCCTGGCTCGGGCATTGCTCGGCAAGCGCAAGAACAACATCGTCGAGGTGTCGACGCCGGGCGGTGGCAAGTCCTACAAGGTTCTCAAGGTCGAGTTCAAATAGACCGGCCGATCGCACCTGGTAGTTCGCGACGCGACGCCCTCTGGCCATTGGTGACTTCGCGTGGCACAGGCGAGGGTCGCCTCCCTGATAATCTGAACGCACAACTGCGGTCTGACCGGCGGGTCTGCGAAGACATCGACCTCTTCTTGTATGGCGCTTCCGACCTCTTCTTGCGAAGATAAGGCGACCCGCCAAGGCCCATTGCATGATCGAGAAACTCGAATTCATCATCGCGCTCGCCCGCGAGCGGCATTTTGGCCACGCCGCGGAGGCCTGCGGCGTGAGCCAGCCGACGCTATCCGCCGGCATCAAGCAGCTCGAGGATTCCTTCGGGGTGCTGCTTGTGCATCGCGGCTCCCGATTCCAAGGCTTCACCCCGGAGGGTGAGCGCGTGCTCGACTGGGCGCGCCGCATCGTCGGCGACACTCGCGCCATGCATCAGGAGATCGATGCGCTGAAGCGCGGCCTTGCCGGCCATATCCGCATCGCGGCCATCCCCACGGCCCTTGCCATGGTGGAGCTGCTCACCACGCCCTATCGTGCCAAGCATCCCGATGTGAGCTTCACCATCTGGTCGCGCAATTCCATCGAGGTGCTTGGACTGCTTGAGAACCTGGAGGTGGATGCGGGGCTCACTTATCTCGACAACGAGCCGTTGGGCCGGGTGCAGACGGTGCCTCTCTATAGTGAGGAGTACCGGCTTCTGATCTCCTCGAACTCCCCGCTTGGCAATCGTGACAGCGTCACCTGGGCGGAGGTGGGGAAGGTGCCGCTCTGCCTGCTTACCCCCGACATGCAGAACCGGCGAATCATTGAGGGGCTGCTGCGGGAGGCGGGCGCCGAAGTGGCCCCGACGCTCGAATCGGATTCGATCATCGTGCTTTTCGCTCATGTGCGGACGGGCCGTTGGGCGAGCGTGATGCCCGCCAAACTTGCGGCGGTGCTAGGCCTCACCGATACGGTGCGGGCCATTCCCATCGTCAAGCCCGAGGTGACCCATTCCATTGGACTCGTCGTCCCGTACCGCAATCCCTTGACGCCACTCATCAATGCTCTAGTCAGCGAGGCTAAGCAACTTGCCCTGATTCTGAGTGGGGAAGAGCCGCCACCGATCCCCGGCAGCAGGCGCGATAAGAAAACCCGATCGAGCGATATGGCTTTGTAATCAAAGGGAAATTCGGTACCGCGCGCTTGCGATGCGAGGGACGGCATAATATGTTTGGGTTGGATTCAAAGCCCCGGGTGGCTTCATTTTTGTGACCCCAGGAAGCTCGTGCGCATGCCGAAATATGAGCCATGGAGCGCTAAACGCGCGAGCACGATTATCGCCGCCCACAAGAACCGCGAGGGAGCCGCGCTGCCCATTTTGCATGCCCTGCAGCACTCCTTTGGCTGCGTGCCTGAGGGCGCGCTCCCCATTGTCGCCGAGGTGCTGAACCTCTCCCGCGCCGAGATTTACGGGACCGTGAGCTTCTATCACGACTTCCGCAACGAACCTCCGGGACGCCACGTGCTCAAGCTCTGCCGCGCCGAATCCTGCCAAGCCGCGGGCGGCGATGCGCTCGTGGCACACGCCGAGGAAAAGCTCGGCGTGAAGATGGGCGAAACCACCGCGGATGCCCGTGTGACACTCGAGCCTGTCTATTGCCTCGGGCTTTGCCACAGCTCCCCCGCCGCGTTGCTCGACCATGATCGCGTGTTCGGTATGCTCGACGAGGCTAAGCTCGACGCTCTCTTGAAAGAGGCGCAGGCGTGACCGCTCGGGTTTTCATTTCGCGGGATTCCGGCGCGCTCTGCGTTGGCGCAAATGAGGTGGCCCCCGCCCTGTCCAAGGCCGCCGACAAGCGTGGTCTGGACGTTACGATCGTGCGCACCGGCTCCCGCGGCATGTATTGGCTCGAGCCGATTATCGAGGTGGAGCGCCCGGAGGGCCGGATCGGCTACGGGCCGGTGAAGGCAGCGGATATCGAGAGCCTGCTCGATGCCGGCATGCTCGAGGGCGGCAAGCATCCTTTCTATCTCGGCCTTATCGAAGACATCCCCTTTTTCAAACGCCAGACACGGCTTACCTTCGCACGCTGCGGCATCATCGATCCCCGCTCGCTGGAGGATTACAAGGCTCACGGCGGCTACAAGGGACTGGAGAAAGCCCTTGCCATCGGCCCCGAGGCGACGGTCGAAGAGGTGGTGAATTCGGGTTTGCGCGGCCGCGGTGGCGCTGGCTTCCCCACCGGTATCAAATGGCACACCGTTGCTCAGACCCCACCGCAGCAGAAATACATCGTCTGCAACGCGGATGAAGGCGATTCTGGCACCTTCGCCGACCGCATGATCATGGAGGGCGATCCCCTTGTTCTCATCGAGGGCATGACCATCGCTGGAATCGCCGTCGGCGCGACCCATGGCTATGTCTATATCCGCTCCGAATATCCTCATGCCGTCAAGGCCATGGAGATCGCCATCCGACAGGCGCGCGACGACGGTATGCTCGGTCCCAAGGTTGCAGGATCCAAAAACGTCTTCGACATGGAGGTGCGCGTCGGCGCCGGCGCTTATGTGTGCGGTGAGGAGACGTCGCTGCTGGAGAGCCTCGAAGGCAAGCGCGGCGAAGTGCGCGCCAAGCCACCGCTGCCCGCCCACGTCGGGCTGTTCGGCAAACCCACCGTCATCAACAACGTGCTGTCGCTCGCCAGCGTTCCGATCATCATGAGCGACGGCGCCGCCTATTATCGCGATTTCGGCATGGGACGCTCGCGCGGTACCATGCCCATCCAGCTCGCTGGCAACATCAAGCATGGCGGATTGTTCGAGACCGCGTTCGGCATGAGTCTCGGCGAGCTCGTGGACGATATCGGCGGCGGCACGCGGTCCGGGCGGCGGGTGCGTGCGGTGCAGGTCGGCGGCCCTCTAGGGGCCTATTTCCCGCGGGCGCTGTTCGATACGCCTTTCGATTACGAGGCCTTCACCGCCCGCGATGGGCTGATTGGCCATGGCGGCATCGTGGTGTTCGACGACACCGTGAACATGGCCCGGCAAGCCCGCTTCGCCATGGAATTTTGCGCGATTGAATCCTGCGGCAAGTGCACGCCCTGTCGCATCGGGTCGACGCGCGGCGTCGAGTTGGTCGACAAGATCATGGCCGACGAGGATCGCGCTGCGAACATCACCGTGCTCGAAGACCTCTGCAATACCATGAAGTTCGGTTCACTCTGCGCGCTCGGCGGCTTCACCCCCTATCCGGTCATGAGCGCGTTGACTCATTTCCGCGAAGATTTCGGCGCTTCGCCAAAGCGCCTGCAAGCTGCTGAATGAGGACCCCGCAATGTCCCTGATCCGAGAAATCGACTTCGGCACCCCCCGCTCCAAAGCGGAGAAGACGGTGACGCTCACCATCGACGGCGTAGCGGTCACGGTGCCGGAAGGCACATCTATCATGCGAGCGGCCATGGAGGCCGGCACGCAAATTCCGAAGCTTTGCGCCACCGACATGGTGGAAGCCTTCGGCTCCTGCCGGCTGTGTCTGGTCGAGATCCAGGGCCGCGCGGGGACGCCGGCCTCCTGTACCACGCCGGTCGGTGAAGGCATTGTGGTGCATACCCAGACTGAGCGGCTGAAGCGCCTGCGCAAGGGCGTGATGGAGCTTTATATCTCAGAGCACCCGCTCGATTGCCTGACCTGCTCGGCCAATGGGGACTGCGAGCTGCAGGACATGGCGGGCGCCGTGGGCTTACGCGAGGTGCGCTATGGCTATGAGGGCCGCAGGCATCCCAATCCCGGCATCGATAGTTCCAATCCTTATTTCACTTACGAGCCATCCAAGTGCATCGTCTGCTCGCGCTGCGTGCGGGCCTGCGAGGAAGTGCAAGGTACCTTTGCGCTGACCATCGCAGCCCGCGGCTTCGATTCCGTCGTGTCGCCGAGCATGGCCGAGCCATTCCTGCAGTCGGAGTGCGTGTCCTGTGGCGCCTGCGTGCAGGCCTGTCCCACCGCGACGCTCAACGAGAAGTCGGTGATCGACATTGGCACGCCGGAGCATTCCGTGGTCACCACGTGCGCTTATTGCGGAGTGGGCTGCGCCTTCAAGGCCGAGATGCGCGGCGAGGAAGTGGTTCGCATGCTCCCCTACAAGGACGGCAAGGCCAATCGCGGCCATTCCTGCGTCAAGGGCCGCTTCGCTTACGGCTACGCTACACATAAGGACCGCATGCTGAAGCCGATGACCCGCGAGAAGATCACTGATCCCTGGCGCGAAGTCTCCTGGGAAGAGGCGATCAATTACGCGGCCTCTGAGTTCAAGCGCATCCAGGCAAAATATGGCGGGAGCTCCGTCGGCGGCATAACCTCGTCGCGTTGTACCAATGAAGAGACCTTCCTCGTGCAGAAGCTCGTGCGTGCGGCCTTCGGCAACAACAATGTCGATACATGCGCGCGGGTCTGCCACTCGCCCACCGGTTACGGCCTGAAGACGACCTACGGCACCTCGGCCGGCACGCAGGACTTCGATTCCGTCGAGCGGGCCGATGTGATCATGATCATCGGCGCGAACCCGACCGACGGCCATCCGGTGTTCGCTTCCAGAATGAAGAAGCGGCTGCGTCAGGGTGCCAAGCTGATCATTCTCGATCCGCGCCGTATCGACCTCGTGCGCACGCCCCATATCGAGGCCGACTATCATCTGCCGCTCAAGCCAGGCACCAACGTCGCCGTGGTCACTTCACTCGCCCATGTCGTCGTGACCGAGGGTTGGGTGAACGAGAAATTCGTGCGCGAGCGTTGCGATTGGGACGAGTTCCAGGACTGGGCGGCGTTCGTTGCCGACAAGCGGCACAGCCCTGAGGAGGTGGAGATGGTTTCCGGCGTGCCGGCCAAGCTGATCCGCGACGCTGCGTGTCTCTACGCCACCGGCGGCAATGGAGCGATCTATTATGGGCTCGGTGTTACCGAGCACAGCCAAGGCTCAACTACGGTGATGGCGATCGCAAACCTCGCCATGGCCACGGGCAATATCGGCCGCGAGGGCGTCGGCGTGAACCCGCTGCGTGGGCAGAATAATGTGCAGGGATCCTGCGACATGGGCTCCTTCCCGCACGAGGTCTCCGGCTACCGCCACGTCTCCGAAGACGCCACCCGCGCTATGTTCGAGGCATTGTGGGGCCGTCCTCTCGATGCAGAGCCAGGCTTGCGCATTCCCAACATGATCGACGCGGCACTCGATGGCTCGTTTAAGGGACTCTACATACAGGGCGAGGACATCCTCCAATCCGATCCCAACACCCAGCATATGGCGGCAGGGCTTTCCGCCATGGAGTGCGTGGTCGTGCAGGACTTGTTCCTTGTGGAGACCGCGAACTACGCCCATGTGTTCCTTCCGGGCTCCACGTTCCTCGAGAAGAACGGCACCTTCACCAACGCCGAGCGGCGCCTCCAGATGGTGCGCAAGGTGATGATGCCGAAGAACGGCTACGAGGACTGGCAGGTTACCGAGCTTCTCTCCAACGCGCTCGGTTATCCGATGCACTACAACCACCCGTCAGAGATCATGGACGAGATCGCGGCACTCACGCCGACCTTTGCTGGCGTGTCGTACAAGAAGCTCGACGAGCTCGGCTCGGTGCAGTGGCCATGCAACGCTGCGGCACCGGCCGGCACACCGGTCATGCACATCAACGGCTTCGTGCGCGGTAAGGGCAAGTTCGTCATCACCGAATATGTGCCGACCGACGAAAAGACAGGTCCACGCTTCCCGCTGATCCTGACGACCGGACGCATCCTGTCCCAATACAATGTCGGCGCGCAGACGCGACGCACCGCCAATGTGGTCTGGCACGATGAAGACGTTCTCGAAATCCACCCGCACGACGCCGAGCAGCGCGGCGTTCGCAGCGGCGATTGGGTGCGCCTGACAAGCCGCGCGGGCGAGACAGGCCTTCGTGCCGTGGTCACAGACCGGGTCGCGCCCGGTGTCGTCTACACCACCTTCCACCACCCCATGACGCAGGCCAATGTCGTCACCACCGACTATTCCGACTGGGCCACGAACTGCCCCGAATACAAGGTGACGGCGGTTCAGGTCACCCCCTCAAACGGTCCGACCCAGTGGCAGGTCGGCTACCGGGAGCAGGCGCGTCTTAGTCGAATTGTGCTGC
>DASPOV010000060.1:0-4124 GCA_035625815.1 Methyloceanibacter sp. | reverse complement strand
CAGGGCCTGGCTCATCAGCCGCGCCTGTGAGCCCGGAAGTTGCTCGCCCATTTCGCCTTCGAGCTCCGCCTTTGGCGTCAACGCGGCAACGGAGTCGACCACGAGCACGTCGATGGCGCCGGAACGGACGAGCGTGTCGGTGATTTCGAGCGCCTGCTCACCGGTGTCGGGCTGGGAGATCAGAAGATTCTCGAGATCGACCCCGAGCTTCCGCGCATAGACCGTGTCGAGCGCATGCTCGGCGTCGATGAAGCCGCAAATGCCGCCGCGCTTCTGGGCCTCGGCCACGACATGCAGCGCGAGCGTGGTCTTGCCGGACGATTCAGGCCCGTAAATCTCGATAACGCGGCCGCGCGGCAGGCCGCCAATACCGAGCGCGATGTCGAGGCCGAGCGAGCCCGTGGAGATCGCCTCGACCTCCACCGCCTTCTCGTTCTGGCCTAGACGCATGATGGAGCCCTTGCCGCAATTCCGCTCGATCTGCGATATCGCAGCCTCAAGCGCCTTCTCCCTGTCCATCTCACCTCCTTCGACGAGACGAAGCGCGACATTCAACATGGCCGATTCTCCCTTATTTCACAGGCCCGGCGACGCTGGCAAACGCCGGTAAGCATGATCCCCCAAGGCACGCCGTCCCAAGTCAGGGCGCCCCTCATAAGAACGAGAACCCGAATGTACACGTTTTGTTCTCTGTTCGCAATCTGTTCTCTTCTCCGCTTGTCTCGTCTCTGCCAAGGTGGACAAGCCATAAAAGGCAACAGCCAGAGCCACATCAGGACGCCTAAGCCCCGGATCTTAAATTTTTCAGGTACGCAGAACGTCCACATGGCGTCAGCGCAATGTGCTGCGGTACCGCGAAACTAAGGAATTGGGCCCCGCGCGTCAGCGGCGGTTCGGCGCGAGGCTATGTGCGGGATGGCGCGCGTCGCCACGGCGGTTCTGCCGGCGCACATAGGTGATGGTGGCGTCAGGCCGCTCGGTCTTCACCTTGAGCGCGGCGATGAGCGCATCTTCGGCGTCGACCGCGACGCGGTCCGCCTTGCCCTTGGCCCTGAGGCCCACTGTGTAATGGGATGGCATGGCACCTTCCGCTGCGAAGCATAGTCAATACCCCTCCCCTTGTCATGTCCGAGAAGGTTGGTGGGCAAGCGTCGTTGTGCAGTGGTCCCCTCTCCCCTGTGGGAGAGGATTGGGGGTGAGGCGGATCGAACGCCGGGTGTCAGCCTCTTTCCCCCTCACCCGCACCTTCGCTCACGCGAAGGTGCGGCCTCTCTCCGGTGGGGAGAGGTGAAATGAGGTATAAAGCAGGGGCGCAGGAAGGCTGTCCAACAAAGTACGGAAGGTGCTCCGCCAGCCTCCCGGATCAAGCCCGAGGGCAAGCCTCTGGGAGAGAAACTACGCAAAGCAGATTGACCACGTCGCGGCAACGGAGACGTGGGCGAAGACTCCGGGCAGCAAAAGGAGTTAGGGCTGGCGATCAGGATGTTTGAGGTTCGTGGACGGGCTCCGCCGGCGATGATCTGCCAAGCTCCGCATCACCGCCTCGCGATAGCCGAAGCGGTCGATATAGGGGCCAAGGCGCTCAACGATTTTTCGCTTCAGCTCAAGCGGCATTTCGTATTCGGAGATGCGGTGCTCGGCCTGCGCCTCGAGATAAGCACGCATGGGTCCTTCGGCGCTCGCGAAGTCGCCGATGCTGAGGCGCACATAGATGTCGCACATCGTGGCGATCGCGTCTTTCACCAGATCCTCATAGCGAAGCTCAACGAGCTGCCCTTTCGGGATCAGATAGCGATCGGCTTCGTATCGCGCGGTCAGCCGCACGAACATGTCGAGCACATAGTCGTCGAGCCAGCTGTCGATATAGGGCGGATTGTGCAGCCCTTGGGTGGAATAGAGCGCGCGCCAGAGCTTCACCGTGGAGGGGAAGACGTCGAGCGGGTTCCGCGCCAGATAAATGAAGCGCGCCTTGGGAAAGAGCTTGGTGAGCAGCTTGAGGCGGCCGGCATGCGCAGGCGCCTTCATTACGAGCGGCTTGCCGTGCTTCAGTTGCAGCCGGCGGTAGAACCACAGGAATGAGTCAGCCCAGCGCTCGCGCTCAGCTTCAGTCAGTCCTTCGAAGTCGAGATAGTTGCTGTCGGCGGGACCGTGCCGTGGCCAGGCCATGGTCATGTAGGGCGAGCCCTGGTCCAACATAATCATTGCGAATTCTTCTTCCTGGGGCCTCGCAAACCCCACCGGCACATCGTCTTGTGGGCGCCGCTTGGGAAGCAGGTTCTTGAACAGCTTGGGCAAAGCGCCCTCGGTAAGTAGGAAGTGGTGCGGGAAGAAGCATTCATAGGTCGTTGGGAAAGCGAGCGCCGGGTCCGACGCGAAGAGGTCATGCATCAGCGTGGTGCCGGTGCGCCAGTGGCCCATGACGAAAATCGGCGCCTCGTCTAGGGGAAGGCTTTCGGCGCGACGGCGATATTTCGCCTCGCTGATCCAGTAGAGCAGCGAGTTGAACGGCACCCAGAGCGGGAAGAGCAGGATGTCGGGGACGCAGTTGAGCGTAACGTCGAAGCGGCCGCGCTTGAGCAGCTTGAGGAGCGCGCCGGGCCTCAAGCCAAACCAGAAATAGATCAGGCGACCGCCATAGCGGTGGATAGTGAGCGCCGGCAGGCGAGGCTTCGTGCGGGCTCTCCGGCGGAAGCCCGAATGCTCGTCGGAGGGTTGTTTCTCGTAATCCGGCACGCGCGCGTTCCATCCCCAAAGCGGCGACAATTATGGCTTCGAAGGCGTGTTAGCCGCGATCGGGGGCGAAAGGAAGACTTTTGCTTATGTTGTGGTCCACTCGGAGGCGGGAGGCCGCGTCAGCCCTGCAGCGCAGCCTTCACCGCGCCGGCGAGTTCCTTCAAATCGAAGGGCTTCTGCAAAAACATAAAGTCTTCCTTGTCCGACAGGTTGCGGCGGAAGGCGTCCTCGGCATAGCCAGAGATGAAGATGATCTTCACATCAGGGCGCTCGCTCCTCAAGTGCTTCATCAGGGTGGGCCCGTCCATCTCCGGCATGACCACGTCGCTCACCACTAGGTCCACGTCGCCATTGTGGCTGGAGAATACCTCGAGGGCCTCGGCGCCGGTGGTGGCCTCGAGCACGTGATAGCCGCGTTGGCCGAGCGCGCGCGCGGCAAAGCTGCGGACGGCGTCCTCGTCCTCGACCAGCAGCACAGTGCCGCGCCCCGTTAAATCCTTCGGCTGCTCGCGGCGCATGGGCGCCGGCGCTGGCTCGGCCTCGCCAGCAACCTCAACGTAGCGCGGCAGGTAGACGCGCATGACCGTGCCGCACCCAAGCTCGCTCTCCGCAAAGATGTAGCCGCCGGTCTGCTTGACGATGCCATAGACGGTGGAGAGCCCAAGGCCGGTGCCGCGCCCGACTTCCTTGGTGGAGAAGAACGGCTCGAAGATCTTCTGCATCACCTCCGGCGCCATGCCGGTGCCGGTGTCGCCCACCTCGATCAGCACATACTCGCCGGGCTGCACACGGTGCTGGCCAAGCGCGAGCGACTCGCGCTCGGTGACATTGCCGGTGCTGATCATAAGCTTGCCGCCATTGGGCATGGCGTCGCGTGCATTGACCGCCAAGTTGATTATCACCTGCTCGAACTGATGCAGGTCGGCCTTCACCGGCCAGATGTCACTGCCGCTTTCGAGTCTCAACTCGATATTCTCGCCAAGCAGGCGGCCGAGCAGGATCGACAGCTCAGACAGCACGTCGCTAAGCTGCAGGCGCTCCGGCCGCAAGGTCTGCTGTCGCGAGAAGGCGAGAAGCTGGCGCACGAGTCCGGCAGCGCGGTTCGCATTCTGCTTGATGTTCATGATGTCCTGGAACGCAGGATCGGTGGGGCGGTGGTTCATCAAGAGAAAGTCGGAGAAGCCGATGATCGCCGTCAGCATGTTGTTGAAGTCATGCGCGATGCCTCCGGCGAGCTGGCCGATCGCCTGCATCTTCTGGCTCTGGGCGATCTGCATTTCGAGCGCACGCTGCTCGGTCGTGTCGATGGCATAGGCGATTGCCGCCTCGTTTTCCCCTTCGGCCTGCTCGATCGGGCTGAGATAAACGCACCCGCTCCGCTCCTTGTCGTC
>DASPOV010000059.1:0-4052 GCA_035625815.1 Methyloceanibacter sp. | reverse complement strand
GTCGATGCGCTGGGCAATCCCATCGATGGCAAGGGCCCCATCGAGAGCGATGAGAAGCGCCGCGTGGACGTGAAGGCGCCAGGCATCATTCCGCGGCAGTCCGTGCATGAAGCGATGCAGACCGGCCTGAAGGCAATCGATGCGCTGATCCCCATCGGCCGAGGCCAGCGCGAGCTGATCATCGGCGACCGGCAGACCGGCAAGACCGCTATCATCCTCGACACCATCCTCAACCAGAAATCGGTAAACGCGCTCGGCGACGAGAAGACCAAGCTCTATTGCATTTATGTGGCCATCGGTCAGAAGCGCTCGACCGTCGCGCAATTTGTGAAGGTGCTGGAGGACAACGGTGCGTTGCCCTACACCACCATCGTTACAGCTACTGCTTCCGAAGCTGCGCCCCTGCAGTATCTCGCCCCCTTCTCTGGCTGCGCCATGGGCGAGTTCTTCCGCGACAATGGGATGGCCGCGGTCATTTTCTACGATGACCTGTCCAAGCAGGCCGTCGCCTATCGCCAGATGTCGCTGTTGCTTCGCCGCCCTCCAGGACGCGAGGCCTATCCTGGCGACGTCTTCTACCTGCATTCGCGACTTCTCGAACGCGCCGCCAAGCTCAACAAGGATAACGGCTCTGGCTCGCTGACGGCATTGCCGGTGATCGAGACGCAAGCAAACGACGTTTCGGCCTATATCCCGACCAATGTCATCTCCATTACTGACGGCCAGATCTTTCTTGAGACTGATCTGTTCTATCAGGGCATTCGTCCTGCGGTGAACGTTGGCCTTTCGGTATCGCGCGTGGGCTCCGCTGCCCAGGTAAAGGCGATGAAGCAAGTCGCCGGCAAGATCAAAGGTGAGCTCGCGCAGTATCGCGAGATGGCGGCTTTCGCCCAGTTCGGGTCTGACCTCGACGCCACCACCCAGCGTCTGCTCAATCGCGGCGCCCGCCTGACAGAGGTTCTGAAGCAGCCGCAATTCTCGCCGATGAAGGTCGAGGATCAGGTCGTGGTGATCTATGCCGGCGTGAACGGCTATCTCGACCCGATCCCGGTGTCAGCGGTGCAGCGCTTCGAGGCCGAGCTGCTTCGCTATATGCGCGCCGAGCACAGCGATGTGCTCGATGCGATTCGCGACAGCAAGGAAATCTCCAAGGAGACCGGCGACAAATTGAAGGCCGCGGTCGACAAGTTCGCCATGGCCTTTGCGTAAGGATCAGCGGTAACGCGCCATGCCGTCGCTAAAGGACCTGCGCAATCGCATCGCCTCGGTTAAGGCGACGCAGAAGATCACCAAGGCCATGCAGATGGTGGCGGCGGCGAAGTTCCGGCGTGCCCAGAATGCTGCAGAAGCTGCGCGGCCATATGCCGCCCGGATGGAGGCGGTGCTCGCCAATCTTGCCGCGGCGCTGAAGGGCCGCGAGGGCGGTTCGCCGCTGATGATCGGCACCGGCAAGGATAAGGTGCATCTGCTCGTGGTATGCACCGGCGAGCGCGGATTATGCGGCGCCTTCAATTCGTCCATTGTGCGACTCGCTCGCGACCACGCCTACCGGCTGATGAACGAGGGCAAGCAGGTCAAGTTTCTCTGCGTCGGCAAGAAGGGCTTCGACCAACTCAAGCGTCTCTTCGCCTCCCAGATCATCGAGGTGATCCAGCTCCGGGGCGTCAAGCGGCTTGGCTTCAAGAATGCCGAGAAGATTGTAGAGCAGGTCTTGGGTCGCTTCACCGCCGGTGAATTCGACGTGGCGGCCCTGTTCTTTGCGCGCTTCCGCTCGGTGATTAGCCAGATCCCGACCGCTCTACAGATCATCCCGGCCCAGATCCCGAAAGAGGCGGGTTTGGCGCAAGCGGCGCTTGGCGGCGGGGTCTATGAATACGAGCCAGACGAGGCCGACATCGTCGCCGACCTCTTGCCCCTCAACATCGCAACGCAAATACTCCGGGCGCTGCTCGAGAATGCCGCCTCCGAGGAGGGCGCGCGCATGAGCGCCATGGACAACGCCACACGCAATGCGGGCGACATGATTGCGCGCTTGACGCTGAGATATAATCGCACGCGTCAGGCCATGATCACCAAGGAGTTGATTGAGATCATTTCTGGCGCCGAGGCGCTCTAGTTTCGAGATGTAAGGAACCCCGAAATGGCACGTAAATCCCCCGTGGTCGCGGAAACCAAGAAGCAAGAGAAACGGATCGCTGCCGGCAAAGGCCCCAAGGGCCATGTGCGCCAAGTGATGGGCGCGGTGGTCGATGTGCAATTCACCGACAATCTGCCCGAGATACTGAATGCGCTTGAGACTGACAATCACGGCAACCGGCTTGTGCTCGAAGTCGCCCAGCAACTCGGGGAGAATACCGTTCGCACAATCGCCATGGACTCAACCGAAGGCCTAGTGCGCGGCCAGGAGGCGGTGGATACTGGTGAGCCGATTGCTGTCCCCGTCGGCGACGAGACCTTAGGCCGCATCATGAACGTGGTTGGTGAGGCGGTGGACGAGGCAGGGCCGATCAAGACCGCTGCCAAACGGCCGATCCACCAACCGGCACCCTTATATGTCGATCAATCGACCGAAGCAGAGATTCTGATCACCGGCATCAAGGTCGTGGATCTGCTCGCGCCTTATGCCAAGGGAGGCAAGATCGGGCTGTTCGGCGGTGCTGGTGTGGGCAAGACCGTGATTATTATGGAGCTGATCAATAACATTGCGAAGGCCCATGGTGGTTATTCGGTATTCGCCGGCGTTGGCGAGCGCACCCGCGAGGGCAACGACCTCTATCACGAGATGATCGAGTCGGGCGTGAACAAGGACCCGCGCAAGGACGGCACGGCGGAAGGCTCCAAATGCGCGCTCGTGTACGGCCAGATGAACGAGCCGCCTGGCGCTCGCGCCCGCGTCGGGCTGTCTGGCCTCACCGTCGCCGAATATTTCCGCGATCAGGGCCAGGACGTGCTGTTCTTCGTGGACAACATCTTCCGCTTCACGCAAGCGGGCTCGGAAGTGTCGGCGCTGCTCGGGCGCATCCCTTCCGCCGTGGGCTATCAGCCGACGCTCGCGACCGACATGGGCGCGCTGCAGGAGCGCATTACCACCACCCAGAAGGGCTCGATCACGAGCGTGCAGGCGATCTATGTGCCGGCTGACGATCTGACCGATCCCGCGCCCGCCACCTCCTTCGCCCATCTCGACGCCACCACGGTGTTGTCGCGCGGCATCGCCGAGAAGGGCATCTATCCCGCCGTCGACCCGCTCGATTCCACCTCGCGCATGCTGTCGCCGCTGATCGTGGGCGAAGAGCATTATGCCGTTGCCCGCCGCGTGCAGGAGATCCTGCAACGTTACAAGGCACTGCAGGACATCATTGCCATTCTCGGCATGGACGAGCTTTCCGAAGAGGACAAGATCACCGTGGCGCGCGCCCGCAAGATCGAGCGTTTCCTATCGCAGCCATTCCACGTGGCCGAGGTGTTTACCGGCTCGCCTGGCAAGTTCGTCGACCTCGCCGACACCATCAAGGGCTTCAAGGGTCTCTGCGACGGCGAATACGACCATCTGCCCGAGGCCGCGTTCTACATGGTCGGCACTATCGAGGAAGCGGTGGCCAAGGCCGAAAAGCTCGCCGCCGAGGCCGCGTAAACATGGCTGGGACCTTCAAATTCGAGCTGGTGTCGCCGGAGCGCTTGCTCGTCTCGGCAGACGTCGAGCAGGTGCTCGTCCCGGGATCGGAGGGCGATTTCACCATGCTCGCCCATCACGCTCCCCTGCTCACAAGCCTCCGTCCGGGCTTGCTAGAGATCGGCACTGGCGGCACCGAGCGCCGGCGTTATTTCGTGCGCGGCGGCTTCGCCGAGGTCGGGCCGTCGGGCCTTACCGTGCTTGCCGAGACCGCGATCGACCTCGCCGAGCTTGGGGCGGATGTGCTCAATCAGGCGATCAAGGATGCCGAGGAAGACGTCGCCGACGCTCAAGAGGACGCGGCCCGCGACCGCGCCAAGACTCAGCTTGATCACCTTCGCCAGGTGCAGACTACGCTCAATCTTTAGCTCTTCCTGCG
>DASPOV010000058.1:0-4996 GCA_035625815.1 Methyloceanibacter sp. | reverse complement strand
GTAGCCCGCCTGCATCACGTCGACGACGATGCCTTCCGGAACTTCTGGGTTCTGCACCTCATACATCGCCTGGTGGCAGTTCGGATCGAAGCGCTGGCCGAGCGGCTCGATGCGGCTGACGCCGTGGCGCTCAAGAACGTTCAGTAGCTCGCGCTCGGTGAGTTCCACGCCGTCGAGAAAGCTTTTCAGGGCCGGATCCTGGCTTGCCGCTTCCGCGGGCACATGCTCGATGGTGCGACGCAGATTGTCGCCCACGGTCAGCACGTCGCGCGCAAAATTTGAGATGGCATAACGCGCGGTATCGGCCTTCTCTCGCTCTGTGCGGCGGCGCACATTCTCCATCTCCGCCATGGCACGGAGCAGCCGGTCGCGCATGTCGGAGTTCTCGGCGACAAGCGCCGTCAGCTCCGCACTCGCCTGTGCCTCCGGATCGAGGCTTTGCGTATCAACGTTGGCGCGTTCCGCCTGATCCTCTGAACGTGGATCGGTTTTTTCGTCGGACATTGGCTCTCTTAACGCAAAGGGTGGCCAGATTTTCCCCGGGGATATCGACCGTGAGCTGATAAAAATCAAGGGACAAGGCGCCCCAAGAGCCGGGCTGTGTAATCCACCATGGGAATGATGCGGGCGTAGTTGAGCCGCGTCGGGCCAATCACACCGAGCACGCCCACGATCTTCTGCTTGGTGTCCTCGAAGGGCGAGACGATCAACGCCGAGCCCGACAGCGAGAAGAGCTTGTTCTCCGATCCGATGAAAATGCGCACGCCCTCGGCGCGTTCGGCAAGTCCGAGCAGCTGGATCAAGTCCTTCTTGGTGTCGAGGTCCTCGAACAGAAGCCGCACCCGCTCTAGATCCTCCATCGCTCTCACGTCTTCGAGTAGATGCGAGCGGCCGCAAACGATGAGGCTCTTCTGCTCATCGCCGCTGCCCGACCAGGTGGCGAGCCCTTCGGTGACGACGCGGGCGGTGAGCTCGTCGAGCTGGGCGCGCTTCTGCTCTATCTCTTTTTCGATACGGGCGCGTGCTTCCGTCAAGGTCAGGCCGGCGATGCGGGCGGTGATGTAGTTTGAAGCCTCGGCGAGCGATGAGTGCGGCAAGCCCTCCGGCAAGGCGACGATGCGGTTCTCGACGTCGCCATCCTCGCTCACCAGCACGGCAAGCGCCCTGCCCGGCCCGAGATTGACGAACTCGACCTGCTTCAGAGTCTTGCTCTGCTTATCGACCAGCACGACGCCGGCGCAGCCCGAAAGCCCAGACAGCATGGTGCCGGCTTCGGCGAGGAATTCATCCACCGCACGGTGGCGCCCATTGCCGGCAATGCGCCTTTCGATATGGCTCTGCTCCTCCTCGCTCACATCGCCAATCTCGAGCAGTCCGTCGATGAAAAGCCGCAGACCAGATTGGGTGGGGAGCCTGCCGGCACTCGTGTGCGGGGCGTAGATAAGTCCGAGCGCTTCGAGGTCCGACATGACGTTGCGCACCGAGGCGGGCGAGAGCGTCATAGGGAGCGCGCGGCTCAAATTCCGCGACCCGACCGGCTCGCCGGTGGCAAGATAGGTCTCGACGATGCGCTTGAAGATCTCGCGCGAGCGCACATTGAGCTCGCGCAAGCCAATGGCGCCGTCGCTCACGGATCGAAAGGCAGTGACGTCGGTGCGACGCATGATGTCCGAAATTTAAGAGCGTGCTCTCGATGCGTCAAATAAGCTTATTCGGCGGCCTAGTTAAGCGCGAACCCCGGTGCAATCGGCGAGGAAAGCTCGTCAGGAGAGCCGAAATGGGCGAAGTAGCGGCTCTGGATGGCCTCCACCGGCAGGATAATCAGCACGTCGGTAGTGCCGAATTGGTGATCGATGACGGCGCCGTCGCCGACGTGGGCGCCAAGCCTGAGATAGCCCTTGATCAGGGGCGGCAGCGTTTTCAGCGCGGCGCGAACATTGACGGCATCGGCCGGCAGCATGTTCATATCGACTCGAAGATGCTCATGCGCCCTGACGCGCCATTCGGCGGGAGCGAGCGCGTTATGGTGAAGGAAACTCAGCGCCGTCGCGTGCGCATGGGGGTCGGTCCCCTCGAAGCTTGCGCACCCAAGCATCACGTCGACGCCGTGCTCGCGCACATAGGACCAGATGCCCTGCCAGAGCAGCTCCACCGTGCGCTTGTTGCGGTACGGCTTGAGCACGCAGGAGCGGCCGAGCTCCATGAAGGACGTGTCGGGACCCTTTGCCCGGATCAGGGGAAGAATGTCGTATTCGCCCTGGGTATAGAATCCGTCGTTGAGGTCTGCCACCTCCTGGCGCAGCACGCGATAGGTGCCGACCACGCGGGTCCGGTGCCAGCGGCGCCCATTTGCAGCGTCGTCGCGATCGACCACGAGCAAATGGTCGAAGATCGGGTCGAAGGCATCTTCATCGCGGCGAGATAGCATGGCAAGCGCGCCGGGCACCGCCGACATCTCCTCGTAGAAGACTTTGTAACGGAGGCGCTGGGCCTGCCTGATCTCGCTCTTCTTATGCGCAAGGCGCACTTCGAGCGAGCCGATCCGGCCGTAAACCTTCGGCGATTGCCAGCCTCCGAGGCGCCGGGGCTTCGCCCGCCAGCGCCCGGTGAAGGGCAGCAAACCACCTTGGTTCGATCGCAACATCAGTCCGGGAAACATAGGGAGCATCAGGCCAGGAAACATCGGGCTGCCGCGAAACCGCCCCGCGATGCGCCCGGATGTCAGCTTCATTCCCATGTCAGCCAGGCTCGCTGCATAGTAAGGCGGTCGCGCGTCGCCACTAGCGACTGACGCAACGCAACTGGCGCGGCAGCCCCGATTCGGCCACAACAAAGCTCGGTTAGCAAACCAATTCGAAGGGCGTGTGACAGTCGTGTTGCCTCATTTCCAAGCGTCGCGTTGCTGGCTGGTTTGTTCGCATTATCTCGGAGCCAATGACGACGCGATGGCTGTTGATTACCGCTTGTCCCACGCCGTCGGGTGCCAACTACGGTACCAAGTGATTCGCGTGGGGCGAGGCGCCCATGGTCGTCTCGATGTCGCGCGCGTTGAACTCGGCGTCGGTATGGGCATCGAACACCTCTCCGAGATTCTTCTCTCGCACATTAGCGTTTCCGCCCGCGCCCCACCTTCGCCTCGACCACGTTCCAGATCATGGCGGCGATGTCGGGTCCGCCGAACTGCGCCACCTGCCTGATGCCGGTTGGCGAGGTGACGTTGATCTCGGTGAGGTAGTCACCAATCACGTCGATGCCGACGAAGGTGAGCCCGCGTTTCTTCAGCTCAGGCCCGAGCTGCGCGCAGATCTCCTTGTCGCGCGCGTTGAGCGTGGCTGGCTCGGCCCTGCCGCCAACATGCAGATTGGAGCGCGACTCATCGGGTGCTGGTACGCGGTTGATGGCACCGGCGATCTCGCCCTCGACGAGGATAATGCGCTTGTCGCCGCCGCGCACCTCCGGCAGATATCGCTGCACCATAATCGGCTCGCGGAATGTGAGGCCCAAGAGCTCGATCAGCGAGTTGAGATTGGTGTCGCCTGGCGGAATGCGGAACACCGCGGCGCCGCCATTTCCGTAAAGCGGCTTCACCACAATGTCCTTGTACTTCTCGCGGAACATCTTGATCGCCTCGGCCGAGCGAGTAACGAGGGTCGGCGGCATAAGATCGAGAAAGTCGAGCACGAACACCTTCTCCGGCGCGTTGCGCACGGCCGCGGGATTGTTCACCACCAGCGTCTTGGGGTGGATGCGCTCGAGCAGATGCGTGGTGGTGATATACGCCATGTCGAAGGGCGGGTCCTGGCGGAGATGCACCACGTCGAACTTCGACAGGTCTTCCTCCCGCGGATGGGCGAGGCGGTAATGGTCGCCGGGCTTGTCCTCCACTGTAAGACTGTCACCGAGCGCAATCACCTTGCCGTCGCGGAGCGAGAGGTTGTCCCGCGTGTAGTAGAACACGTCATGGCCGCGCCATTGCGCCTCGAGCAGGAGCGCGAAGGTCGAATCGCCCCTGATATCGATGCGCTCGATCGGGTCCATCTGGAAGGCGACTTTGAGGGCCATGGTCTGTTGTCGGGGCCGGGATGGTTCACTTTGCCTCCCCTCTTGTGGCGGAGGTCGGCTTGCGAAGCAAGCCGGGAGGAGGGTGATCGCTTTCATGCCGTTTACCCACCTCCCCAGCTCTCCTCCTCAAGGGAGAAGGACAGGCAGAGCCAGCTGCAAGCTCAAACGGGAAATTCGTTTTCGATATAGCGGGGCCAGGCCCAAGGCGTGGCCAGCACCACGTCGAAGGCGATGTTGTGGCGTGTATAGTCTGGGTGCCCGGCGAGCCAATATTGCGTGGCCCTGACGATGCGGTGGCCCGCTAGCACCGGCAGCGACCAACCTGCGTCCTCGAAAGTCCATCGCTGCTCACCTCGACGAAGGCAAGCCGTTTGCCCTTGAGCGCCACGAGATTGATCCTCGCCGACCAGGGTGTTGTAGCGCCGCGCGAGGATGCGATGGTCTTTGAGGCGAAGCAGGAGCACGGCGACAGCCTTGGCGAAAAGTCCGTGACGATAGGCCTTGACGCGGTTGTCGCTCACGACGCGTCGCGATCTTTGCGCTTGAGCGCAAGCCCAAGCTCGTAGACGCGGCTCCGCTTGAGGGCGAACTTCTCGGCGACGCTTCGCACGGCGTCGCGGAAGCTCTCATGCTTCAGCGCTTGTTTCAGGCTTGCCACGATCGCGGCATCGCCGATAAGACCTTCGTCGGGGCCGGGGGGGCCCACCAGCACCACGAACTCGCCTTTGAGTTCTTGGGAATGCTCAATCTGCGCCGCGAGCTCGGCGGCAGTGCCGCGCATAATACTCTCATGCAGCTTGGTGAGCTCCTTCGCGATCGCGGCTTCGCGCGCGCCGAAGGCCTGCGCCACGTCGGCCAGAGTGGCGTTAAGTCGCGAGGCCGTCTCGAAGAAGACGAGCGTGGCAGGCACCAGCTTCAACTCTTCGAGGCGCTT
>DASPOV010000057.1:0-3214 GCA_035625815.1 Methyloceanibacter sp. | reverse complement strand
GTGATTTCCACCCCCTTTATTCCGACGACATGTCGCTGTGGGAGAAGACTAGGACGATCGCGCAAAAAATCTACGATGCCGCCGACATCACCGCCGACAACACCATTCGCGACCGTTTCACCGAGCTGGAAAAGGAAGGCTTTGGCAAGTTTCCGATATGCGTCGCCAAGACGCAATACAGCTTCACGACTAATCCGGAGGCCAAGGGCGCGCCGTCCGGCTTCACCATTCCGATCCGCGAGGTCCGGCTTTCGGCCGGCGCCGAGTTTGTCGTGGTGATCTGCGGTGACATCATGACCATGCCGGGCTTGCCCAAGGTCCCTGCCGCCAACAATATCGAGCTTGCCCCGGACGGGCGCATTACCGGTCTGTTTTAGGTCAGCAAAGGGGTTGCCAGGGGCTCACGCGGACGTTACCACCATCCTGCCGGCTGAGATCTCGAGGAAAATTCCTAATTTCCAGGAGGAAACATATCGATGTCGGGAATGAGAAAGCCGGGTCGCAATTTTCTGTTTGTGCCCGGGCCGACTAACGTGCCGGATCGGGTCTTGCGGGCGATGCATGCCCCCATGGAGGACCACCGGTCGTCCGACTTTCCCAAGCTCACGCTGCCGCTTTACGGGCGGCTGAGGAAAATCTTCAAGACCAAAGAGGGGCAGGTCGTCATCTTTCCGTCGAGTGGCACTGGTGCCTGGGAGGCTGCGCTCACCAATACGCGCGCCCCTGGCGACAAGGTGCTCATCTCTCGTTTCGGTCAGTTCAGCCATTTGTGGGGGGAGCTTGCGAGACGCCACGGCCTCGATGTCATCGTGCAAGACGAAGAGTGGGGCAACGGCGCCAACCCCGACCGTATCGAGGAAGCGCTGCGCGCCGACAAGAATCACGAGATCAAAAGCGTGCTCGTGGTCCATAACGAGACGGCCACGGGCGTTACCAGCAATGTCGCCGCGGTGCGCCGCGGCATGGATGCGGCCAAGCATCCGGCTCTGCTCTATGTCGACGGGGTGAGCTCGATCGCGAGCATTGACTTCCGCTTCGACGACTGGGGTGTCGACCTCGCCATCACCGGCTCACAGAAGGGCCTCATGCTGCCGGCGGGTCTCGGCATCGTTTGCGCGAGCAAGAAGGCGCTCGCCGCCATGAAGGACTGCAATCTGAAGCATTGCTATTTCGACATCCCCGATCAGATCCGCGCCAACGCCATCGGCTACTTTCCCTATACGCCGGCGCTGCCGCTGCTTTACGGCCTGCGCGAAGCGCTGAACATCCTCGAGGAGGAAGGGCTTGAGAATGTGTTTGTGAGACACCACCATCTCGCTGGCGCCGCCCGCGCCGCGGCGGCAGCGTGGGGGCTCAAGCTTTGCGCCAAAGAGCCGAAATGGCATTCCGACACGGTGACCGCGATCATGGTGCCGGCCGGCTTCAACGGCGCTGACGTGATCGACGTTGCCTATAAGCGCTACAACCTCGCGCTCGGCGCCGGCCTGTCGCAGGTCGCCGGCAAGCTGTTTCGTATCGGCCATCTCGGCGACCTGAACGAGCTGATGCTGCTCGGTGCGATCGCAGGCGCGGAAATGGCGATGCGCGATACCGACATTGAGGTCGACCTCGGAAGTGGCGTCGCGGCAGCGCAGGCGCATTTCCGCGGCAGCATCCAGGCGAAGATCAAGCAGGTCGCAGCCGAATAGGCTTTCCCGCGCTCGCGGGGATAGCGGCGCTCAAGGGCCAACTTCGCCGACAAGCTTCGCCGGTCTTAGCCTTCGTCGGCCCAAGGGCTCGACGGCGGAGAGGTAAGGCGTTGGTGTTTTTGGTTGAGGCAGTCCCAACGTGTCCAAGTCTTAAGGGGTCGTTCTGTGCAGCACGAGATCGTGTTCCTTGATCGCGAATCCGTTGGTGCCGATGTGCGTAAGCCGGAGTTTCCGCACCGCTATAAAGAATACGAGGCAACCTGGACGCCCGAGGAGATCCTCGAGCGTCTGAAAGACGCGACCATCGCCATCATCAATAAGGTGCCGATGTGCGGCGATACGCTCAAGCAGTTGCCTAAGCTCAAGCTGATCGCGGTGGCGGCCACCGGCACCGACGTGGTCGACAAGGCCTTTTGCAAGCAAAACGGCATCACCGTCGTCAATATCCGCAACTACGCCTTCAACACCGTGCCGGAGCATGTGCTTGCGCTCATGTTTGCACTTCGCCGTAACCTGCTTGCCTATGTCGAGGACGTACGCGCCGGAAGGTGGGGCAAGGTCAATCAATTCTGCTTCTTCGACCACCCGATCCGCGATGTCGCCGGCTCTAGCCTCGGCGTCGTCGGCTATGGCGCCATCGGCAAGGCGGTAGCGAAGCGCGCCGAGGCGCTCGGCATGCGCATCCTTCCCTATGACGTGTTCCCTCAGCCTGGACTCGTCGGTATCGAGACGATCTACCGAGAGAGCGACGTCATCACCCTACACACGCCACTTACGCCAGAGACCAAGGACATGATCGGGGCGAAGGAGCTGAAAAAGATGAAGCCCACCGCCATCCTCATCAACACGGCGCGTGGCGGCCTCGTCGACGAGCAGGCGCTGGCAGACGCGCTCAAAAACGGCACCATCGGCGGCGCCGGTTTCGATGTGCTCACCAAGGAGCCGCCGAAGGAGGGCAACGTACTCCTCGATCTCAGGCTGCCGAACTTTATTCTGACTCCACATGTGGCTTGGGCGAGCCAGGAGGCCATGCAGATCCTGGCTGATCAACTCATCGACAACATCGAGGCGTTCGTGGGCGGCCGCCCGCAGAACGTCGTGGAGTAGACGAAGATGAAGAAGCTCCTGTTCCTGTTCGACACGGATCCATATGCAAGCGTGTTCGACACGGTGGTCGCCTATGATGGCGGCGCCGACCGCGTGGCCGGCTATGCCGATATCACGCCGGACAATGTGGGCGCGCTTGTCGATGGGACGATATTCACGCGCGGCGGCAAGGAGAAGCAGAACACCGCGATCTTCGTCGGTGGCGGCGACATGGCCAAGGGCGAAGCTCTGCTCAAGGCGGTGAAGAAGAGGTTCTTCGGTCCCTTCCGCGTCTCGGTGATGCTCGACTCAAACGGCTCCAATACCACCGCGGCCGCCGGTGTGGCGCTTCTCGCCAAGGCAAAGCAGCTCAAAGGCAAGAAGGCAGTGGTGCTCGCGGGCACGGGTCCCGTCGGCATGCGCGCGGCGGCGCTGCTCGG
>DASPOV010000056.1:0-4187 GCA_035625815.1 Methyloceanibacter sp. | reverse complement strand
GTGGGGGCGGCCCCGCTTTAACTCCGAGGCGGATGGGTCCCGCCGGCTCGGCGCCGCCGGCCGGCGACAAGGCCTTTCAAGCAGCGCTTGGTGGTACCTAGGTGGTACCTTGATCCTGACCTCGGCCGGACGTCGCGCTCTAAGCCTTTGAAATTTTGGAGCGGGCGAGGGGATTCGAACCCCCGACCCCAACCTTGGCAAGGTTGTGCTCTACCCCTGAGCTACACCCGCGATCCGGCCTACTCTCGCGCTCTTGCAAAATCCATCCATTCGCGCTTGGAGGCACTGTCAGGCGTTGTAGTTGATCGCCCCTCCGATGTCCATAGGAGGCGCCTCAGGCTTTGCTTCAGCAAAACTTTCGCGGGAACGAGCATTTGGTCGAGACGGGCGTGATTTCGGCACCCATAGCGGGAGATCGGAAGAGGCTTTTCGCGAGCCTCGATGAACTCGGCATCGCCTCGATCACATGGAGCACGATCAGCGCGTGGCGCTCGTGGTCGCCAAGGACAAAACGCGCGTCGAACTGAAGCTCGTTGCCTCTCGTCTTGGGTTCGGGGGCTTGAGCTTCGGCAACGCTGAGTTGTTCGCCAAATTGCTCGGCGTGGCGCCCGGCTCGGTTAGGGGCTTTGCCCCGATCAACGATTCCGAAGCTCGCGTCAGCGTGGTGGTGAACGAAAGTTTGCTTCTGTTCGCCGAGGTCAATTGCCATCCGCTCGAGAACACCTGCCACGACGCGGCTCGCCACCGCCGATCTCATGCGCTTCATCCGTGCCCGCAGTCACGAGCCGTTCGTGCTGCCTCTCTTCTAACCTCCCCGGAGCCGTTGCTAAACCGCCGATCGCTGCCCATCTTCTCCGACGAGATAAGGGTGCACGGCAATCTTGGCGTTGCCACATGGGGGGTGTAGGGTCGCGAGGCCGAGGGTGAGTGAGCAGACCATGGAGACCCCGATCCTTTCCGGAGCCGCCGCCGCCGCCGACCTCATCAAGAATACGACCACCAAGGATTTCATGCGCGACGTGATCGACGCCTCGCGCCAGGTCCCGGTTCTGGTCGATTTCTGGGCGCCGTGGTGCGGCCCTTGCCGCCAATTGACCCCTCTCTTGGAGAAGGCCGTTAGCGCCGCCAAGGGCGCGGTGAAGCTCGTCAAGCTCAACATCGACGAAAACCCGCAGATCCCAGGTCAAATGGGCGTTCAATCGATCCCAGCCGTGTTCGCCTTCCAGGACGGAAAGCCCGTCGACGGTTTCATCGGCGCGCTTCCCGAAGCCCGCGTCAAGGCGTTCATCGCAAGGCTGATCGGCGACGAGAGTGCAGATGCGGCGGCGGATATGGAGACCGCGGAAGGAGCGCTCGCCGCGGGCGATGCCAATACGGCCGCCCAGCTTTTCGCCGAGGCGCTGCAGAACGACGCGGAGAATGCACGCGCTGCGGCGGGACTCGCCAAGTGCTACATCAAGACCGGGGATCTTGTGCGTGCCGAGCAAACCTTGGCGATCGTTCCGCCTGCCAAGGCCGACAGCGCACCGGTGGTCAGCGCGCGGGCAAGCCTCGACCTTGCGCGGGGGGCGGCGAGCACCGGTGACGTGGAGACGCTGCGCGCCAAGATCGAGGCGTACCCAAATGACGCGCAAAGCCGCTTCGATCTTGCTCTTGCCTTGAATGCGAGAGGCGACCGGCAGGGCGCGCTCGACGAGCTCTTGACCATTATTCGAAAGAATCGTGCCTTCAACGACGATGCGGCCCGCAAGCAGCTGCTCCAGCTCTTCGATGCTTGGGGCGCAAGCGATCCAGCTACAATTTTGGGCCGACAGAGGCTCTCATCGCTATTGTTTGCGTGAGGGCAAGGAGCCTTGCCGCGTGGGGTAAATGAACGCTACCGAGGATCTGGCGATCTTCCGCAGGTGCTGCCCGTGTTCCCCTTGCGCGGCGCCATCCTCCTGCCGCGCGCCACGCTCGCACTCAACGTCTTCGAGCCGCGTTATCTCATGCTGGTCGATTTCGCGCTTGCCGGCGATCGCCTTGTCGGCATCGTGCAGCCGGCGCCCGAAGCCGGTGACAGCGAGTCGCCAACAGGCAAGAATTTCCCCTTGCGGCGTGTGGGATGCGCTGGGCGGATCACCGCTTTCAGCGAAGGGGATGACGGCAGGGTAATGCTCTCACTTACCGGCATTGCGCGCTTTCGTCTTTTGCGTGACGTCGAGTCGGATGAGCCTTTCCGATTCTGCCAGGTGAGCTTCGGCGAGTTCGCTTCCGACTTCGCGTCCGGTGATGGCGAGGAGGATGTCGACAGGCCGCGCCTTCTCACGACGCTGCACAACTATCTCATCGCCAACAATCTCACCGCCGACTGGGATCGCATAGACAGCGCAAGCAACGAGCGGCTGGTCAACATGCTGTCGATCTTGAGTCCCTATGGGGCAGAGGAGAAGCAGGCGCTGCTCGAGGCAAGAGATTTAAAAGCCCGCGCCGAAGCGCTTGTGGCACTCGCCGAGATGGAGCTCGCATCCCGCGACGACGGCTCGGGAACGTCGATACAATAATCGCGAGGGATGAAAGGAGTGGTGCACGTGACCAATGAGCGGGAGACCCGCATAAGGCTCGATCCGAAGCTCCTTGAGATTCTTGTCTGTCCCCTGACCAAGACCTCGCTCGACTATGACGCCGAGGGTCAGGAGCTGATCAGCCGCGCTGCGGGACTTGCTTATCCAATCCGCGATGGCATTCCCATCATGTTGCCGGAGGAAGCGCGCAAGCTCGATAAGCGCTAGGCTGTCACACCCTCTCGCCTCTCAAGAGACGCGGGACGTTGCCGCTGAGCCCAGCCGCTTCGCGCACGAGGGCGCGCTTCAGCCACGGCGCATCGTCAAGGACGCCAAGCCCAAGATCGCGTAGAGCCCGCAAGGGGGCATTCTCGTTGGAGAAGAGGCGGTTCAGCCCATCCATAACCACGGCAGAGAAGGCGCTGTCGAACCTCCGCCAGCGCTGGTAGCGCTCAAGCAAGGACGCTGCGCCGATATCAAGTCCAAGCCGCACGTCCTGCACGATGATCTCGGTAAGTGCCGCCACGTCGCGGAGACCAATATTGAGGCCCTGGCCGGCTAGCGGATGCACGACGCGGGCGGCATCGCCGACAAGCGCAAGCCGCTCCGCCACGAAACTGCGTGCCACCTGAAAGTCGAGCGGAAAAGACTGGCGCGGTCCGGCAAGTGCGATGTCGCCGAGCTTCGGCCCGAAACGCTTTACGAGCGCGGCAAGAAATGTCGCCTCGTCCGCCGCCATGATCGCCTCGCCCGTCGCCTTGTCTTCCGTCCAAACAATGGAGGAGCGATTGCCTTTGAGCGGCAAAATTGCGAAGGGGCCGCCGGGGAGAAAATGCTGCACGGCTTTTCCGTGATGCGGCTTTGCATGGGCCACCGTGGTCACGATGCCGATCTGCGGATAGCTCCAGCTGACGCCTTTGATGCGGGCCGCTTCGCGCAAGCGCGAGCGTTTGCCGTCGGCCGCGATCAAGAGCTTCGCGCCAATCTCGCCGCCGCTTCCGAGCTGCGCCTGAACGCCGACTAGTGTGGCGGTGTAACCGGCGACGCTTTCGGGCGCGAAGGTCTCGATGGCGGGCTCATGTGCCACGGCAAATCTAAGCGGGCGATGCAGCTCAGCATTCTCGATCATATAGGCGCCAGAATGACCTCGCCGCAGATCGTCATCGAAGCCCAGGAAATGCGGGCGAAGCGCAGCATCGAGCGAGCTATCGGTGACCTCGATGCTGGTGATGGGTTGGGCGTTTTCGGCAAGCTCGGGCCAGATGCCGAGAACTGAGAAGAGGCCTTTGCTCGCTGTCGACAACGCAGAGGCGCGGGGGTCGGTCTTGTCGCGATCAGGCGGCTCGGTGTCGACCAGCGCCACGCGAAAGCCTTTGGGAGCAAACGCGCCTAAGGCGAGCGCAAGCGTCGCACCGACAAAGCCGCCGCCGGCGACGATCACATCGTAGTGGCTCTTATCCGCCATGGGCTTTCAAGTCGGGCATCCGCGCCTACTACTACCCCGCTCCCTATCCTACCTCGCAAGTGGAAAGGGAGAAGCTAACGATGGTTAATCGTTCGCGTTCCACTTCCCGGCCAAAATTGGTAAAGGGCGCCATGAGCAGCGCTGTCGACGAGCTTCTCGCCATTCTCGACATCGAAACG
>DASPOV010000055.1:0-8156 GCA_035625815.1 Methyloceanibacter sp. | reverse complement strand
TATCACCAACGACATCGACAAAGCGAAGCCAGGCAACGCGATCTATGCCGGCCTGCTCACGCCCCAAGGGAAGATTCTCTTCGATTTCCTCGTCGTGCCGGCGGAAGATGGCTTCCTGCTGGACGTGGCAAATGCAAAGGCCGCCGAGCTCATGCAACGACTCGGCTTCTATCAGCTCCGCGCGCAAGTCGAGATTGTGGAGGATCCATCATTCACGGTGGCGGCGTCGTGGGAATCGTCCCCTCGGCTTCCAGAAGGCGCCATCGCCTATGCCGACCCGCGGCTGCCGGCGCTTGGGCACCGCATCCTGCTTCCCGCTGGCACGAGCGTCGGCTCGCTCGGCTGCGCGCTCGCCACCGAAGACGAGTATAACGCTAAGAGGATCGCGCTTGGCGTGCCGGAGGGCGGACGCGACTACGCCTATGGCGACGCCTTCCCGCATGAGGCGCTGTTCGATCAGCTTGCGGGAGTGGACTTCAAGAAGGGTTGCTTCGTCGGCCAGGAGGTCGTGTCCCGCATGGAGCATCGCAGTACGACGCGAAAGCGGATTGTCGGCGTGGAAGGAGAGGGACCCTTGCCGACTCCCGGCATCGAGATCACCGCCGGCGGCAACCCGATCGGCGCACTAGGCTCGGTGAGCGGCGCGTCGGGACTCGCACTTTTGCGTCTCGACCGCGCCGAGGAAGCGCAAGCTGCGGGGCTGCCTTTGCGAGCGGGCGAGGTGACAATCGCCCTGCGCATTCCCAGCTGGGCGCGCTTCAAGGCCACAGCAGCGCCGACGACATGAGCCACGCCCAATCGAAGCGTTGCCCCTGGGCAGGCTCGGACCCGCTCTATGTCGCTTATCACGACGAAGAGTGGGGCGTGCCCAAGACCGACGCGAGGGCGCTGTTTGAGAAGCTCGTGCTGGAAGGCTTCCAGGCTGGCCTTGCCTGGATCACTATCCTGCGCAAGCGCGAAGCCTTCCGCGCCGCCTTCGACAATTTCGATGCGGAGGCCATGGCGCGCTACGGGCAGAGAAAGGTCGCAAGCCTGCTTAAGGATAAAGGCATCGTCCGCCATCGCGGCAAGATCGAAGCCGCAATCTCGAACGCGAAAGCGTTCCTCGATCTGGAATCGGGGCCTGGCTTCAGCCAATTCCTGTGGGGCTTCGTAGACGGCACGCCAAAACAGAACGCCTATAAGCAAATGGCCGACATTCCGGCTGCGACGGCAGAGAGCAAGGCACTCGCCAAAGCGTTAAAGGAGCGCGGTTTCGGCTTCTGCGGACCGACGACGCTTCACGCCTTCATGCAGGGCATCGGCATGGTCAACGACCATCTGACCGGTTGCTTCCGCCATGCCGAATGCGCGAAGCTCGGATCGCGGTTCAGCCCTTAGAGCTGCGCGGATCCATGCCGCGGGGATAGGTCCGCTCCTCTTGAATCTTGCCGTTCCGCTTCCTGATTCTAACAGAGCCGATGCCACTTACGGCCTTCTCCAGGACTCCTCCCTTCGTAGCGGCCGCCTTGCTTGCAAAGGTCTTCACCACTTCACCGGAACCTTCTTTCCTGAGTTCCCACTTCTTGGTCTTCTCATTGTGCGAAAGCGAAAATCTCGGAAGCTTTGCCATGCGAATCTCCTAAAGGGAAATGCTGGTTGGATTACACTCGGCGAGAATCGGCTAATGAATGGCATTATGTGCCCATTTCGTCCATGTTTTCCTCGCCCGGCTACACAGCTATCCGTAAGGCGATGACTAGCCTTCCCGCCGAGACCGGGGCACGCGCTTGGCAGCGCATGCTGAGCGGGCGCCGGCTCGACCTTTTGAACCCCTCGCCCCTCGATATTGAGATCAAGGATATCGCTCATGGGCTTGCGCGGGTTGCCCGCTGGAACGGACAGACTACCGGCAACCACGCCTTCTCGGTGGCCGAGCATTGCCTTCTCGTCGAGACGATTGCGGGCGCCCTCTCGCCCGGTCTCAATCGGCGCTACCGGCTTGCCGCCTTGATCCATGACGCCCCGGAATATGTCATCGGCGACCTGATCAGCCCGTTCAAGGCGGCGCTTTCTCTCGACTACAAGGCCTTCGAGAAAAAGTTGCTCGCAGCGATCCATATTCGCTTCGGCGTTCCGGCCGAGCTTCACGCTGAGATCACCAAGTTGATTAAACGTGCTGACAAAATCGCGGCGTATTATGAGGCCATTGCCCTCGCCGGATTCTCGGTTGAGGAGGGGCGCCGTTATTTCGGCCAGCCGCGCGGGCTGAAGCCCACCCTCGTGGCCAAGCTAACTCGGTTAACGCCTATGGCTGCGGTTGACAGCGAAGCGAGGTTTCTGAAGCGATTCAATGAGCTTGCCCCGTGAAAGGCATGCGGAAAAGCATTGCAAGGTGAGGACACGGCGACGTCCCTGATTTCGCCAAGAGACGCCCCTACTGTGCCGAGCATCATGTCGCCAGATACCATCTATGTCGCACCGCTGAGCCTGGTCGAGACCACGATCGAGGACGCCCGCGTGAGCCACCTCATGACGTTGATCAATGGCGAGACTTTGGTTCCCACTCCGCCCTCGATTACGCCTGACCGGCATCTAAGGCTCGACATGAACGACATCTGTGAGCCAGCGACGGGCTTAGTGCTGCCTTGTGAGGAACATGTCGCCGACCTCGTCCAATTCACGCTTGATTGGGACCGCAAGGCGCCGCTCTTGATCCATTGCTGGGCGGGCATCAGCCGCTCGACCGCAGCGGCCTTTATCTCGCTCTGCGCGCTCAATCCCGAGGCGTGCGAATTCGGTTTGGCGAGAGAGCTGCGCGAGGCTTCTCCCACCGCCTATCCCAACCGGAGGCTGGTGGCGCTTGGCGACGACGCGCTCGCCCGTCAAGGGCGCATGATCGCGGCGGTCGAGAAGATCGGCCGCGGTGAGATTGCCGAGGAGGGGCAAGTGTTCGGACTTTTGGCCCGGCTTGCGGCTTGACCCATGCCTGAGGCCCTCCGCGCCGTAGAGACCGTTGGCGGAACCCAGATCGAGCTTGGGCTGAATGCCGCAATTGTCAGCGTCCGCGAGAAACAACCGCAGATCCTCGTGGTGCGCCCGGATGCGGTAGGGTCCGGCGAGTGGGACTCGCTTCCATTCGGTCCGTTCGCCCCGCGCGCCCACCGCACTTTAGAGATCGGCCTTCGCGCCTGGGTGAAGCGGCAAACCGGACTAGACCTCGGCTATGTGGAGCAGCTCTACACCTTCGGCGATCGCGGCCGGCACGCCGAGCCTGGCGACACTGCATCGCACATCCTCTCCGTCGGCTATCTCGCGCTTACCCGCGGCACGGGCGAAGAACTGCTAGGATCCCATTGGTCGCCCTGGTACGCCTATTTCCCCTGGGAGGATTCGCGTCAAGGCAAGCCTGAAGTCTTCATACGCGAGATCGAGCCGAGGCTGAAGGAATGGGCCGAGCGGGCGCCATCGCCAGATGAGCCGGCCCGGCCGCTTCGTCGGGCCGAGCGGCTGAAAGTTGGTTTCAGCATCGGGGGCGGCTTCGATGAGGAGAAGGCGCTTGAGCGCTACGAGCTGCTCTATGAGGCTGGGCTCGTTACCGAGGCTACCCGCGACGGCCGCTCTGCCGCCCGCCAATGGAAGGACCTTCCCGAGTTAGGCCGACCCATGGCCTTCGATCATCGTCGCATTCTTGCGACGGCCATGGGGCGCTTGCGCGGCAAGCTCAAATACCGGCCCGTGGTGTTCGAGCTGCTGCCGCCGGAATTCACTCTGCTTGAGCTGCAACAAACCGTGGAGGCGATCTCCGGCACGCTACTGCACAAGCAGAACTTCCGGCGTCTCGTCGAGCATGGCGGACTTGTAGAGACGACCGGCAATGTCTCGACCGAAACCGGCGGTCGGCCAGCAAAACTTTACCGCTTCCGCCGCGAGGTGGTGCTAGAGCGCCCGGCTCCTGGATTGCGCGTTAAGGTCGGCCGAGCTTAAGCATTAGTCGCTGAAGTTGAAAACGCGCGAAGCATTCGTGCGCAAATGGGGTTCAGAATAATTTGGCTTAGATGATTCTTGGCGCATTCCTTGTATTTCTGGGCCAGATCATTCAAATGTTTTTGTCGCAATATTTGATGGTCGTCGTCACCCGCCACAAATTGGCAAACCACCTTTATAAGGTTTTATAACCATGACCACGTTTGATTACAGCAGAGGCCTGCTCTATGGAAATCTACGTCACGCCGAGGTCGACGGGCCATCCGTCTCAAGCAAGGACGTCGGGTGAATCGGCGACCTGTACACAATCATGCGGCGGGTTGCCGATATGGAACACCTCGATGAGCCGGACAACATCACGGTTTGGCTGATTCCCAATCCAACCGAATCGCAGTCGAGCTGACTTCCGGCCGAGTGACATGAGGCCGAGCCTCTTTCCCGGTCGCATTTCGGCAAGGTGTGCGTGAGCTCCGCGTCACAGGGGACGCCGCCTGAACGGCGACCCTACTCTCCGGAGGGTCACCCACGCACGTATTCCCATGGCCACCCGTGGTGCAGGCCCATGACGGCTCGGTCTATGCCCTGACCGACGAAGGCGGCGACAAGATCCTGGGGCTCACGCTCGAAAATTCGCCTAAATGACGCGCCGGTCCTAAAATTGGCCGGTTGCGAGCCTAGAGCCCCTTGCCTGTGCGAAGAAGGAACGGCGCCCACGAGCCCCGCCTCGTCACATAAGCCCCTCGTGGCCTTGACCGGAGCCACCGGTTTCATCGGCCAGCAACTTTTGCGGGAGCTGCCGCAACGAGGCTACCGCCTGCGCGTGCTCTTGCGCCGGCCTAGCTCTGCGCCGATCGAATGTGCGAGCGCGCTCATCGGCGACCTCGCCCGGCCGCACAACATGTCGGAGGCGCTCGCCGAGGTCGATGCGGTAATACACTCCGCGGGCGTGGCGCAGACCATGTCTGGTGTACCGGAGGACGACTATCGACTGCTCAATACCGAAGCCACGATCAAGCTTGCTCGCGCGGCGGAACGGGCTGGCGTGCGCCGCTTCATGTTCCTATCGTCGATCCGCGCGCAGTGCGGATCGACGGCGGACGGCATACTGCACGAGGCGCTCGAGCCGCATCCGACCGACGCTTATGGCCGTTCGAAGCTCGCGGCGGAGCAGGGCCTGGCCGAGACCAATCTCGATTGGGTCGCACTAAGGCTCGTGCTCGTCTATGGCCCGGGTGCGCAGGGCAATATCGCGCGGCTCGCCGAGCTCGCGCGCTCGCCCTATCCACTCCCGCTAGCGAGCCTCAAGGCGAGGCGCTCGCTGCTTGCGCTCGACAATCTGGTGGAGGCCATCGCCAAGGTGCTCGACGCGCCGGGTGAGCTAAAACGTCCATTTATCGTGGCCGATCCCGATCCGCTCACCGTCGGCGAGATGATTATCGCCATGCGCCGTGGTCTGGGGCGACGAGGAGGACTCTTCCCGGTGCCAAGCCCCGTTTTGAAGACGGCGCTGCAGGCGTTGGGACATGCCGAGACCTACCGGCTGTTCGCCGGGTCCCTTGTCGCCGACAGCTCGGCGCTTGCCCAGGTGAATTGGACTCCCGGCACCAGCACGCAAGCAGGGCTGGCGGCGCTCATGCGGGCAAGCAAGGAGCGGAACGTCGCGTGAGCCTGAGATTTCGGCCGCTCCGGCGCCACGAGTTTCTGCAAGGAGCGGCCGCCCTTGTCACGCTATCGAGTGTCCCGAAGGCATTGAGCGCAGTGGACGCGACCGGAGTTCAACGCACTGGGCAGGAGGGAATGGCCAAGGACACCGTGATGCTGCATGGCGCCTCCGAGGGTGGCCGGTGCTTCGACAAATTTCGTGGCGTGTTCGAGGGCCTTGGCTGGACCTGCCATGCGCCCGATCTGATCGGGCATGGGAAGGACAAGGCTGGCTCCATGGGGGCAGTGCTCACCCAGCAACTCGCGGCGTCTGGGCTTGCACGCGCGCTCATCCTGGTGAGCCCGGCGCCGCGGGCAGGCATCCTGTGGTCTAGCGACAGCGAGAAGGATCTCTCTCAAAGCCTGATGGGCATCGCCTCGTTCTGGAAGACCGTGATCAATCCTGGTTTCGACCTTGCTTGTTTCTATCGTTGAACCGCGTGCCGAGGAATCAACGAGCGCGGTCTTCGACAAGTTCGGGCCTGAGTCAGGCCTTGCCTATTTCGAGATGTTCTTCTGGATGCTCGACAAGACACAGGCCGCCGCGGTCTATACGAATGCGGTGCATTGCTCGGTCCTCAGCCTCTCCAGCACCGACGACAATCTCGTTTCGCCGCTTGAAACCGCGCGGGGCGACGCTGCACCATATCGCGGCGCGACCTTCTGAGCAGAGCTTGGCCATGGACAAATGCTTCCGGTGGAGCCCGGCGCCGGAGACATCGCCCGCCCCATCGAGGGCTGGATCCCGGCTTAAAGCCTTGCACCATTTAGCGACCAGGTGATTTTGTGAGCGACCGTCATCTCATGCAGCCGATCATTTCCGTCTCGAACCTCTCCAAGACCTATGCCTCCGGTTTCGAGGCCTTGAAGAGCGTCAATCTCGAGATCGAGAAGGAAGAGATCTTCGCGCTGCTTGGGCCGAATGGCGCCGGCAAGACGACGTTGATCAACATCATTTGCGGCATCGTCACACCGTCTTCGGGGAAGGTCCTGGTCGCCGGTCACGACATCATCACCGACTACCGTGCCACCCGGTCGATGATCGGCCTCGTGCCGCAGGAGCTCACCACCGATGCCTTCGAAACGGTTTGGGCGACGGTTTCCTTCAGCCGCGGTCTGTTCGGCAAGGAAGACAATCCAGCGCACATCGAGAGGGTGCTAAAGGCTCTGTCTTTGTGGGACCGACGGAACAGCAAAATCATGACCCTGTCCGGCGGCATGAAGCGACGCGTGCTCATCGCCAAGGCGCTGTCACACGAGCCGGAAGTTCTCTTCCTCGATGAGCCGACTGCCGGCGTCGACGTCGAGCTTCGCCAGGATATGTGGCAGGTAGTGCGCTCTTTGCGTGCCTCCGGCGTGACCATCATCCTCACCACCCATTACATCGAAGAGGCCGAGGACATGGCTGACCGGATCGGGGTGATCTCCAAGGGCGAGATCATCCTCGTCGAGAACAAATCAGAGCTCATGCACAAGCTCGGCAAGAAGCAATTGACATTACAGTTGCATCAGCGGCTCGCAACGCTTCCGCCCGAACTCGCCCGGCATAATCTCGCGCTTGAGGCCGAAGGCCACGAGCTCGTCTACACCTACGATTCTCAAGGCGAGCGCACCGGCATCACCGGTCTGCTGCAAGACCTGAACCACGCCGGCGTCAGGTTCAAGGACCTGCATACTACGCAAAGCTCGCTTGAGGACATCTTCGTCGATTTGGTGAGACAGCGAAAATGAACTTCCCGGCCATCCGTGCAATTTACAAATTCGAGATGGCGCGGTGGCGGCGGACGCTCTGGCAGAGCGTCGTTTCTCCGGTGGTTTCGACCTCGCTCTACTTCGTGGTGTTCGGCGCCGCGATCGGCTCGCGCATCGCCGAGATCGAAGGCGTGACCTACGGCGCCTTCATCGTGCCCGGGCTGATCATGCTGATGCTGCTCACCCAAAGCGTGATGAACGCGTCCTTTGGCATTTATTTCCCACGATTCGCCGGCACAATCTACGAGATCCTGTCGGCACCGACTTCCTACCTCGAAATAGTCATCGGCTATGTCGGCGCCGCAGCGACGAAGTCGATAATTATCGGTTTGATCATTCTGGTCACGGCCGGCTTGTTCGTGCCAATCCGTATCGAGCATCCGCTTTTCATGCTGCTCTTTTTGGTACTCACAGCGGTGACCTTCAGCCTGTTCGGCTTCGTCCTCGGCATCTGGGCCGACGGCTTCGAGAGGCTCCAGATCGTCCCGCTGCTCATCATCACGCCGCTCACCTTTCTGGGGGGCACCTTCTATTCCATCCACGTCCTGCCGCCCTTCTGGCAAAAGGTGACCCTGTTCAATCCTGTGGTCTACTTGGTCAGCGGCTTCCGCTGGAGCTTTTTCGGAATGGCCGATGTGAGCGTAGCGTTGAGCCTTGCCATGACGGTCCTGTTCCTGGCGATCTGCCTGACCGTGGTGTGGTGGATCTTCAAGACCGGCTACCGGCTGAAGAACTAG
>DASPOV010000054.1:0-2718 GCA_035625815.1 Methyloceanibacter sp. | reverse complement strand
AGTTGATAGGGTATTGGATAGAGAGAACCCTGCGCTACCCGAAAGCGGGCCCAAACACCTTCCCGAGGTTTGCGTGGCCACAGGGCTCTCTCTCTCAACTGCCGAGCCCCTGTTCCCGCCCGCATCAGAGCCAGGAGAGAGACATGACCTTTCAACAATCCCATGCGGCGGACAACAGCGCTTCCGCGCGGCTATCGAGCCGGACAAAGTCGATCGATGTGAAGGTGGAAAATGTCGTGAAGAGTTACGGCAAGACGTCTGCTATCCGCGATGTCTCGCTCGACATTCGCGCCGGTGAACTGTTAGCGCTGCTGGGTCCTTCCGGCTCTGGAAAGACGACCTTGCTGCGCATCCTAGCCGGTCTCGACCAGCCGACCTACGGGCGGGTGACTTTCGACGGCGAGAATGCACTCGGACTACCGGTGCAGAAACGCAATGTCGGTCTCGTCTTCCAGAGCTACGCCTTATTCCGCCATATGACCGTCCTCGGCAACGTCACCTTCGGCCTTAAAGCGCGGCCCCGCAAGCAACGGCCGAGCGAGAAGGAGATTCGCAAGCGGGCAATGGATCTCATCGAGCTTGTTCAGCTCGGTGGACTCGAAAATCGCTATCCAGCTCAGCTTTCGGGCGGTCAGCGCCAACGCGTCGCGTTTGCCCGGGCCCTTGCCATCGAGCCGCGCCTGCTTCTCCTCGATGAACCCTTCGGTGCGCTCGATGCACAAGTGCGCAAGGAACTCCGCCGCTGGCTAACCGAAATCCACCGGGAGAGCGGACACACGACGGTGTTCGTCACACACGATCAGGAGGAAGCTCTTGAGCTCGCCGACCGCATCGTGGTGATGCGTGACGGCTGCATCGAGCAGGTGGGCACGCCGGACGAAATTTACGATGAGCCGAACTCGCCCTTCATGTTCTCCTTCATCGGTGAATCGAGCGCGCTTCTCGTACGCGTCGACCAGGGCAAGCTTTGGCTCGACCAGCATCCGCTCGATCTTGCACCCGGCAACGTCCCCAACGGTCCGGCGAGACTGTTCCTCAGGCCGCATGATGTTGAACTTGTGAACGACACGCGGGGCGCCATCCCTGGGGTTGTGTCCTTCTTGCGTCGGCAAGGAGGTACGAGGCGACTCGACCTTGAGATCAACGGCCATGGCGATCGAATTGAGATCGAGGTGCCGGCAAATTTCAGCCATCTGTCGGGAGAGGTCGCCATTCGCCCGGGCCGCTTCCGCGTTTATCCGGTTGCGGCCTAGTTACATGATCTCACAGAAAGCTAAATACGCCTTCCACGCGTTGGCCGCGCTGGCGCGCGCCGAGTCTTTGATGGTCGCGGAGATCGCCACCCAAGAGAGAATCCCGCGCAAGTTCTTAGAGCAGATCCTGCTCGAGCTGAAGCGCCACGGCATCGTGCAGAGCCGGCGCGGCAGGCTCGGCGGTTATGGCCTGCTCATGCCTGCCAATCGCATCACCTTCGGACAGGTACTGCGCATTGTCGACGGCCCGCTTGCGCCGCTTCCCTGCTTGAGCAGGATCGCCTATCGGCGCTGCCCTGACTGCCAGACAGAGGAGAATTGCGAAATCAGGCGCGTCTTCGCCAAAGTGGCCGAGTCGGCGAGGGACGTTCTCGATCGCACCACCATCGCTGACGCCATCGCCAATAACGGTGCTTGGGGCGCAGACATGGTGCGGGAGTACGCGGCGTCGCCATCTAAGTAATACTTCATTGCTCGCAGCTCGCTTCAGACTCGACGAGCTGATCCATCACCAGCGCGGGCTCTTCGCAGCCAGCTGGCCCAATGTCCTTTGCAGGTACGCCAGCGACGGTGCGCCGCGGCGGCACGTCGTGCAGCACCACGCTTCCGGCAGCGACACGCACGCAATCGCCGATGTTGATGTTGCCAAGGATTTTGGCGCCTGATCCCATCACCACGCCCGAACCGATCTTGGGGTGGCGATCGCCCCGCTCATTGCCGGTGCCACCGAGCGTGACGCCGTGCAAGAGCGAGCAATTGTCGCCAATTACCGCGGTCTCGCCAATGACGATGCCGGTTGCGTGGTCGAGCATGACGCCCTTCCCAATCGCCGCCGCGGGGTGGATGTCGACCTGGAGGATACGGGAAGAGAGACTTTGAAGATAAAGCGCAAAGTCATGCCTGCCGGCTTCCCACAGCGCGTGGGCGAACCGGAAGGTTTCGAGCGCGTGGTAGCCTTTAAAATAAAGAAGGGGATCGATCAGGCGACGGCAGGCGGGATCGCGTTTGGCGACGGCACTCAAGTCGGCGCGGAATGCGTCGCCGAGGCCGGGTTCGGCGGCCAGTACTTCGTGAAAGGTCTTGTGCAGAAGGCCGGCGTCGACGGAGTGCTCGAGTCGCTGCGCCAAGCGGTGGCAAACGGCGTCTTCGAAGCTCGGCTCGCTCAAGATCGTCGCGTAGATGAGGCTCGCGAGCACCGGCTCCTTGGCGGTCGTCTCCTCGGCCTCATGGCGTACCCGATCCCAAATGAAGTCACGGCGATTGATCGGGGTCACTTGCGGGTCGGAGAACCAAGTCTTCTGCATAACCAAAACCTCTCGCAGGGTGACTGCACGACTTCCTATTCTCTATATATTTAGTGTAGATTGCAATGCCTTGCCTTGGTGCTTGGCGGCAAATGCTTCATGCAGCTCCCCCGATCACTTTGCGCTTCGGCGGTACCTGCTTGCCCGCGAGGCGCGCAAGC
>DASPOV010000053.1:0-7552 GCA_035625815.1 Methyloceanibacter sp. | reverse complement strand
GTTCCGTGTTAGCCCGGGATAACCAGGGGATAACAAAAACCATCCCTAACGAATATGACGTATGATTTTATTTGGCATTACCTCATAGGACTTCATTCATGGTGACTATACTTCAGGTCGTGCCGCGTCTTAATGCCGGGGGAAGCGAATTTGCGACCATCGAGATCGCGCAAGCGCTCTCCCAGGCGGGGGCAGCGGCCCTGGTCGCCACCGAAGGAGGCCGCATGGCGCCGGAGGTGGGTAAGCTGGGAGGCGAGATCGTGACGCTCCCAGTTGCGAGCAAATCCCCGTTCACCATACTTGCCAATATCGGCCGCCTCACCAATCTGATCGGGGAGCGTGGCGTCGATCTCGTCCATGCCCGGAGCCGGGCGCCAGCCTGGAGCGCGCTGATCGCGGCGCGGCGCATGGGCAAGCCTTTCGTCACCACCTATCACGGAGCCTATGGCGAGATCGGTCCGTTCAAGGCCGCTTATAACAGCGTCATGGGGCGGGGCGACCGCGTCATCGCCAATTCCCACTACACAGCGCAAGTGATCGAAGAGCGTGATGCAAGCGCACATGACCGCATCCGCGTCGTCTATCGCGGCGTTGACCGCGGATTATTCGATCCTCTCGCCGTCGATCCACAAGCCGTCGAAAGGCTGAAGACTGCTTGGGGCGTTCTGCCCGGCACCAAGATCGTGCTGCACGCAGCGCGCCTCAGCAGCATCAAAGGGCAGCGCGACCTGATCGCAGCGGCGGCTCGGCTCGATTCGGAGGGTGCTCTTCACGATGCGGTCACCATCCTTGCCGGCGATGATCTCGGACGCGATGCGTATCGAGATGAGTTGATAGGCCTCATTGACGGCCATGGCCTTCGCAACGAGGTGCGCCTCGTCGGTCATTGCTCGGAGATGCCGGCGGCATATCTTGCGGCCACGGTCGCGGTGACCACCTCGACGGTGCCGGAGACCTTCGGGCGTACCAGCGTCGAGGCGCAAGTCATGGGGTGCCCCGTCATTGTCCCGGATCTTGGGGCGTTGCCGGAAACGATCATCTCCGCTGAGCAGAGCAACGCAGGGTTCACGGGTTGGCTGGTGCCGCCACGGGACGTCGCCGCCCTTGCCGATCGCATCCGCCGGGCGCTTGCGCTTTCGCCTTCGGAGCGGGCCGCGATCGGTGCTCGCGCGCGGGATCATGTGGCGGCGAATTTCACCCTTGAGCAAATGCAACGGTCGACGCTTGGCGTCTATGACGAGCTGCTCGGCACCGATCTTGCGGAACGCTTCACCCGCGCGGCGAGGAACAGGCTACGCGAGACCGAGCTTCGCCAATAGGGGTGCGGCAGCGGTTTCTCCGCGGTTTCACTCACCGGGCCGGCCACGTCGTTCTCCGCTTTCCACTTGTCGATCGCCTAGCGCAACGACTTTAGCGATTCGTCGACAGCGTTCGATGAGCGCATGGGCCGTGCCGGCGAAGAACGGGCATCGCGTGAAGGAGCAGAAACAGGAGCCGGCTTGGCCCAACAGCTGAGCGCCGCCAAGGCGGGCAACAGGCTTCGACGCATTAAATCCAGCGTCATCTTTTACTTGCGGATTTGCCCGGCGCCAACCCCCGCCGGCTTGGCTTGACTTGTCAGCCCGGTTGCCGATCCTATAGAACGCTTGAGGTTCGTATTAATTGGGAGAGCCCCAAGCCTCAGCGCAAGCGGGCTCAGGCTGCCGTTATAACGATAGAGGAGAGCGAAACATCGCAAGACGGCCCACGAAACTCACGTCCGATCGGGAAGGCCCCCGTATCAACGAGGGGATAGACACTCCGAACATCCAGCTCATCGACGCTACCGGCAACAACGTCGGTGTGGTACCCATTGCCGAGGCGCGCGCGCGCGCGGTCGAGGCCGGACTCGATCTCGTCGAGATCGCGCCCAACTCTGAACCGCCGGTGTGCAAGATTCTGGATTTCGGCAAGTATAAATACCAGGCGCAGAAAAAGGCCGCAGAGGCGCGCAAAAAGCAACGCACCGTCGAGATCAAGGAGATCAAGATGCGGCCGAACATCGACATTCACGACTACGACGTAAAGATGCGCTCGATCGTTCGCTTCTTCGAGGAGGGCGACAAGGTGAAGGTCACCTTGCGCTTCCGGGGCCGCGAGATGGCGCATATGGAGCTCGGCGCCAAAGTGCTCGATCGCGTCAAGCAGGACACCTCGACGCTGGCCAAGGTTGAAGCTGAGCCGAGGCTCGAGGGCCGGCAGATGGTGATGGTGCTCGCGCCGCGCTAGGATTTCCGGCGCCTCGCGCTTGCCTTGGGGCGCCAGTCCACCCTATAAGGCGCGTTCGTTAGGAGCCGCCCGGCGGGGGCATGCCGTGGCGGCTTCCATGCTTCAACTATCGAACTTACGGCTTTGAGCGGGAACCTCCCCCGGGCCTACAAAAAAGGAAGCAAAATGCCCAAGATGAAGACCAAGAGCGGTGCCAAGAAGCGCTTCAAGGTCACGGCCGGAGGCAAGGTCAAGTGCCAAGCCTCGCGCAAACGTCACGGCATGATCAATCGCAGCACCAAATTCATCCGCAACGCGCGCGGCACGATGGTCCTGTCGGACGAGGACGCCAGGATCGTGAAGTCGCATTTCCTGCCCTACAGCCGCTAGGCTCGCGGCGTAGGGTCATTCCAGGAGGCACCAATGTCACGTGTGAAACGCGGCGTTACCAGCCATGCTCGCCACCGCAAGGTGCTGAAGCAGGCCAAGGGCTATTATGGCCGCCGCAAGAACACCATTCGCGTCGCCAAGCAGGCTGTCGAGAAAGCTGGGCAATATGCGTATCGCGATCGGAAGGTGCGGAAGCGCACCTTCCGGGCGCTGTGGATCCAACGCATCAACGCCGCCGCGCGCCTGCATGGGCTGACCTATGGCCGCTTCATCGATGGCTTGAACAAGGCCGGCATCGAGCTCGACCGCAAGGTGCTCGCTGATATCGCCGTGCACGAGCCGCAAGCTTTCCAGAGCCTGGTCGAGGCCGCTTCAGCTGCGGCTAAGGCTCGAGCTTAGGTATTGTGCCGATTCGAAAGCCCTACGCGGAATAGCCTTCCGAGAGCGGTTATTCGATGGAACAACTAACACTAAAAGACATCCGGTCGATTGTCGAAAGCGAAATTCGCTCGTTCGCCCAGCCAAGTCTTGCACCCTTTCAGGTGACAGCCACCTCTAGTGCAGCTGCGGTAGATAAGTTCCTGGAAGCTAGCACCGATCAGAGGGGACCACTTGAACTTCGACACCTGCTGCTCGGAAGCGGTGGCGCTATCAAACAGGGACTTCGCGAGCTTTCTTCGTATCCCGAAGAAACGAGAAAGCAGGTTGGCTTTAGACTGAATCTGCTTCGCATTCATCTTGAGGCACGAATAACCGACTTTCTGCTGGAGTCACGGCAGACCGAAATAAAGGCTAAGCTCGCCACCGAGCGGGCAGACGTCACGCTGCCGGTCCGCGAAGGTCCGCTTGCCGAAGGTCGCATCCACCCAGTGAGCCAGGTCGCGGACGAGATCACCGAGATCTTCGCCGATATGGGCTTCTCGATCGCCGAAGGCCCGGACATCGAGACCGACTTCAACAATTTCACCGCACTCAATATTCCGCCGGAGCACCCGGCCCGGCAGGATCACGACACCTTCTATTTTGCGGAAGACCCCGATGGCTCGCGCCCGGTCCTGCGCACCCATACGAGCCCAGTGCAGATCCGCACCCTGCTCAAAGAGAAGCCCCCGCTTCGCATCATCGCGCCGGGTCGCGTCTATCGCAGCGACTCAGACCAGACCCACACGCCGATGTTCCATCAGGTCGAGGGCCTCGCCATCGACGAGGAGACCCATCTTGGACATCTGAAATGGGTGCTCGAAGAGTTCTGTAAGGTGTTCTTCAAGGTGCCCAAAGTGAAGATGCGCTTCCGCGCGAGCCATTTCCCCTTCACCGAGCCGTCCATGGAAGTCGACATCGGCTTTGCCAAGGTCGGAGATGAGATCCGCATCGGCGAGGGCGACGAGTGGCTGGAGATTCTGGGCTGTGGCATGGTGCACCCAAACGTGCTCAAGAATGTCGGACTCGACCCTGCCCGCTATCAAGGCTTCGCCTTCGGCTTAGGGATCGATCGCATTGCCATGCTGAAATACGGCATGCCAGACTTGCGCGCCTTCTTCTCGGCGGATCTGCGCTGGCTCAAGCATTACGGCTTCCACTCTTTGGCCGTGCCGACACTCGCTGGCGAGCTGGGCATATGAGCCATGAAGTTCACCCTCTCCTGGCTCAAGGATCATCTCGACACGAAGGCGAGCGTGGGCGAGATTGCCGACACGCTGACTCGCATCGGGCTTGAAGTCGAGGAGGTATTCGACCCGGCTAGCGCTTTCCGCGATTTCCGCGTGGCGCAAGTAATCAAATGCGAGAAGCATCCGAACGCCGACAAGCTTTCCGTCTGCGAGGTGGACACCGGTGTAGAGCGCCTGCAGGTCGTGTGCGGCGCACCGAACGCGCGCGAGGCCCTCAAAGGTGTGTTCGCGCCAGTCGGCAGCTACATCCCAGGCAACAAACTCACCTTGACCAAGGCCAAGATCAGGGGCGTAGAGTCGAACGGCATGCTGCTCTCGGAGCGTGAGCTTGAGCTTTCCGACAAGCGTACCGGCATCATCGAGCTTGCGCCTGACGCCAGGGTCGGCAGTCCAGCAGCGAAGGCGCTCGGACTCGACGATGCGGTGATCGATATCGCCATCACCCCGAACCGTCCAGACTGCCTGGGCGTGCGCGGTATCGCCCGGGATCTCGCTGCCGCGGGCCTCGGCAAGCTCAAGCCCGAGATGCTCCAGCCGGTGAAGGGGAGCTTACCCAATCCCGTCCCGATCAAGCTCGATTTCGACAAAGGGACCGCCAATGCCTGCGTGGTCTTCGCCGGCCGCGTGATCAAGGGCGTGAAAAACGCCCCGAGCCCAGAGTGGCTGCAGCGGCGCCTGAAGGCGATTAGGCTCCGGCCGATCAACGCCCTCGTCGATATCACTAACTACATCGCCTATGACCGCGGCCAGCCGCTGCATGTTTATAACGCCGACAGGCTCAAGGGCGCGATCAGAGCCCGGCTCGGGCGCAAGGGCGAATCCTTCAAGGCGCTCGACGGCAAGACCTACGAAGTTGACGAGGATATGTGTGTCATCGCCGATGACAGCGGCGTGCTCGGGCTCGGCGGCGTCATCGGCGGCGAGGAAACCGCCTCAACGGAAGCCACCACCAGCGTCTTCATCGAGTCGGCTTACTTTGACCCGAAACGCACGGCGCGGACCGGACGGAAGCTCGGCATCCAGTCCGATGCGCGCTTCAGATTCGAGCGCGGCGTCGATCCAACCTTCGTCGTGCCCGGGCTAGAGCTTACCACCCGCATGGTGCTCGACATTTGCGGTGGAAGCCCAAGCAAGATCGAAATCGCCGGCAAGCCGCCGAAGCCCAATGCGCCTTTTGCTTTCAATCCCAAGCTTATCAAGCGCCTCAGTGGGCTCGACCTTAAGGGTGGTCAGATTAGGCGAATTCTAGCCGCGCTTGGCGTGCGGCTGAAAGGCACGGCACCAAAGTTGAAGGCTGCGCCTCCCCCGTGGCGCCCAGACATTTCGGCGCCGGTCGATCTCGTCGAGGAGGTGGTGCGGCTGGTCGGCGTTGATCAGGTTCCAGCAACGCCGATGCCGCGCGCGACCGGCGTGGCGCGCCCGGTGCTGACCGAGATACAAGCCCGGCAAAGGCAAGTGCGGCGGGTGGTTGCCGCCCGTGGGCTGGTCGAGGTGGTGACCTGGTCCTTCATTCGGCCGGAGCACGCGAAGCTGTTCGGTGGCGGTGCGGCAGAACTGACTTTGAGCAACCCGATCTCCACCGAGCTCGCCCAGATGCGGCCTGGACTCTTGCCCAGCCTCGTCACCGCCGCGCAGCGGAACCGCGACCGGGGCTTTGTCGACGGCGCGTTGTTCGAGCTTGGGCAAGCCTATCGCGGCCTCCTCCCCGAGGACCAATTCGTTGCCGCGGCGGGCGTGCGTTTCGGCCATTCGGCGCTGCAAGGATCCGGTCGGGATTGGTCGGGCGAGGCTCCCGCCGCCGATGTGTTCGCGGCCAAGGCCGATGCGGTGGCGGCGCTAGCGAACCTCGGCATCGACCAGGGGAGGCTGACCGTTGCGCGGGAAGCGCCTACCTGGTTTCATCCCGGGCGCTCAGGGGCGCTGAAACTCGGGCCGCAGGTCACGCTTGGCGTTTTCGGCGAGCTGCATCCTGACGTGCTGGCGAAGCTTGGCGTCGACGCGCCGCTCGCGGGCTTCGAGCTTTATCTCGACGCGATCCCGGCTGCGAAGCGCAAGAGCCTGACCAAGGCGGCGCTCGATGCCTCAGACCTGCAGGCCGTAAGTCGCGACTTCGCCTTCCTGCTCGATGCCGATGTGGCGGCAGCCGACGTGGTGCGCGCGGCGTTAAGCGCAGACCGCGCGCTGATCACGCAAGTCGGCGTGTTCGACGTGTTCACGGGTCAAGGCGTGCCGCAAGGCAAGAAGTCGCTCGCAATCGAAGTAACGCTGCAACCTCGCGAGAAGACACTTACCGACACCGAGATCGAAGGTATCGCTACAAAGGTCGTCGCCGCCGTCATCAAAGCTACGGGAGGTGAGCTGAGAGGTTAGTCTACCTTTAGACAGCCTCGGCAAGGCGCCGCGGCGCGTCATCGAAACCCAAATTGTGGTCGCGAGCGAAATGGATCATGGCGCGCTCGGTGAGCGCGGTGATGGTGAGCAGCGGATTGACGCCGATCGAGCGTGGGATGATCGCGCCGTCGCAGACATAAAGGCCCGGATGAACGCCGCCGTGGCAATCGAACACCCGGCATTTGTGATCGACCACGCCATGGCTCGCATCGGCGCCCATGCCGCAGCCGCCTAATGGATGAGCCGTCGCGGGTTTCGTTCCCATGGTGGTACCAGCGAGGGGGCTCTTGATGTAGCGCGCACCAACGGCTTCGGCCGTCTTGCTCAAGGCAGCATCAACTCGGGCGTAGACCGGCTGGTCGGCCACGTTCGGCCAATCGATCTGCGCTTTTCCGTTCTCCAGTCGAATGCAGCCCTTGGCTTCGTCATGGGAGACCACGAAAAACGTATGGAGGCTTTGCAGCGACCCCTGATAAACGCCCTTGATCAGGTTCTGGGCGGCGCCGAGAAGCTTGCCGCCGGAGATGAAGAACACCGGCAGGAGCGGCGCGAGTGCCGATGGCATTACCCCTTCCTGAATGAACATGCTGCGATCGAAGTGGTCGCCGTCATAGAGCTCGATCTCGCCGGTTACACAGGCGCCAATTGCATCGCCTACGAATTTCGGCGGGTGGCCAACGCCGATGCCGTTCACCCTCTCCTTGCCGCCAAGGGCAAAGGCAATGATGTCGCCATTGGCGGAGAAACGCTGACCTAAGCAATCGGAGACGGGAAGCCCCTCCTCCTGTGAGCGGAGCAGGATCTCGGTCGAGCCTAGGGAGCCTGCGGCAAGCACCACAGTCTTGGCTTCGACC
>DASPOV010000052.1:0-8867 GCA_035625815.1 Methyloceanibacter sp. | reverse complement strand
AGGGGCTCGAGGTGATCGTCAAGGGACGGGTCACCACCTACCCCGACAAATCGAGATATCAGATCGTCATCGACGATCTCCAGCCCGCCGGCATCGGCGCGCTTATGGCTCTGCTCGAGCAGCGGAAGCGCCAGCTCGCCGCCGAAGGACTGTTCGATGCCCATCGCAAGCTGCCGTTGCCCTATCTGCCGCGCATCGTCGGCGTCGTCACCTCACCCACCGGCGCGGTGATCCGCGACATCCTGCATCGGCTTGCCGACCGCTTCCCTTGCCATGTGCTGGTCTGGCCAGTACGGGTGCAGGGCGAGACGTGCGCCATCGAGGTGGCGGCGGCCATCCAAGGCTTCAATGGGCTTCTCATTGGCGCTTCGGTGCCGCGCCCGGACCTGATCATCGTGGCGCGCGGCGGCGGTAGCCTCGAGGATCTCTGGGGTTTCAACGAGGAGATCGTGGCGCGCGCGGTGGCCGCAAGCACTATCCCGCTCATCTCGGCCGTGGGGCATGAGACCGACTGGACCATCATCGATCTCGTCGCCGATTTCCGCGCGCCGACGCCGACCGCGGCCGCCGAACGCGCCGTGCCGGTGCGCGCCGATCTGCATATCCAAGTGACGAGCTTCGGTCTGCGCGTGTGCACCTGCCTGCGGCGGCTGGTGGAAGCGCAGCGGATCCTGCTGCTGGCGCTCGCCCGTGGCCTGCCAAGGCGGACCGAGATTCTAGCGCTGCCGCGCCAGGTGTTCGATGGGGCGAGTGCGAGACTGGGACGGGCGCTTCGCGCGAACGCCCATTCTCATCGTGCTGCATTAGCGCGCTCCGCCGCGCGGCTCAGGCCGTATCTCGTGCGGAACGCGGCGCGTGGAGGACGCGATCAGCTCATCGGCCTCGACCGCTCCGGCCGGCGCGCGCTTTCCGCTTTGGTTGCGCGGTCGCGCGGGCGCTTCCATGCGCGCACCCAGCTTCTCAACTCGCTCGGCTATCACAATGTGCTAGCGCGCGGCTTCACGCTCGTACGGGACTCGGAGGGCCTTATGCTCCGCCGCGCCGCGGAGGTGAGTGCGGGCGAGCGTCTGGACATCGAGTTCGCCGATGGCCATGTTTCTGCTCAAGCCGATGGTGGCGACCGCAAGGCAGCGGCGAGCTCGAAGCGCAATCGCGCGCGCGATGAAAAACAGGGCACATTGTTGTAAGCGGGCTGGCCTCGGCCTTAAGGCGACGTTATGGTGACGGAAATGAATCTGACATGAAGCGAGCAGCCCTAAGCCGTGATGAACCGCTTCGAACGCAACATTGGCTTCAAAGGCGAAGCCAAGCTCAGATATCTCGACGGCGAGGTACACGTGCTGACGCCGGGCGACTTCGTGCGCTGTGCCGTCACCGGGCGCACCATTCCGCTCGAGGATTTGCGCTATTGGAGCGTCGAGCTGCAAGAGGCTTATGTCGACGCCGCTGCCTCGCTGAAGCGATACCGCGAGACCCATCCCACGACTGCCGCGTAGGCGATTAGGTTACGTCTCCTCGCAGGGGAGACGTGAAGGACTCAGCGCATTAAGTCGCCCGTCGGTTTTCTATCGCCTCGACCAAGAGCCGCTTCAGTTTATTCGCTTCGCCGAACTCGATGGCGATGGGCAGCGGCCGCGAACGGAACCTGAGCTCGCTTAAGGACGTGCCATCGTCTTCGGGGAGGCGCACCCAGTCCTTCTCGGTGGTGACCAGCATGGCATTGTCGCGCTTGGCGCGTTTCAAGAGCCGCTCGGCTTGCCGCTCCGTGTAGAAATGATGGTCTGGATAGGAGCGCGTCCCGACGAGCCGCGCGCCATGCTGCAACAGTGTCGCGTAGAATTTCTTCGGATTGGCGATGCCGGCAAAGCCGATGACCGGTAGCACGCTGAGCCATCTCGCATCGCCGCGCGGCGTCATGCGCGCCTTCAACACTGACTTGTTCAGCGCCTCGAAAGAGTTGGCGAGCGGCGTCCCTTTGCCCGCATCGCCGATCAGCAGCAGGGCATCTGCGCTCGGCATTTGCTTGTCGAGCCGCGCCCTTAAAGGTCCGGCCGGCACGACGAGCCCATTGCCAAGCCCGACGCTGCTGTCTACAACGATCAGGCTGAAATCCTTGGCAAGCTGCGGGTTTTGGAAGCCGTCATCCATGATGATGACGGTTGCTTCGATGCCCTCGATCAGCTTGGCGCCTGCCGCACGATCCGCGGAAATGACGGTCGGCGCATGCGCGTAAAGCAGCAACGTCTCGTCGCCGACCTCCGCCGCGCTCTGCCCTTTCGCGACGAGGATCGGACCTTTGCTCTTGCCGCCATAGCCTCTCGTGAGAAAGCATGGGCGCTCGCCCGCGGTCTTAAGCACTTTGGCTACTGCAATAGCAGTGGGGGTCTTGCCACCGCCGCCAACAGTGAAATTGCCAATACAGATCACGGGAAGGCGCGAGCGGTATGGCTCGATATGCGCGGTCTTAGCTTCCGCCACGCGCCCATAGAGCGTGCCGAGTGGTGTGAGCGCCGATGCCAGCACGCTTGGCTTCCGATACCACCAGAAAGGAGCCCTAAGAGGCATGTTGCAGCGTAGCCTTAGGCGGTAGGAATTGCTCAAGCTCGGCGATGGTGCGGGGCAGCGCTCCGCCCATGCGCGCGATCGTTCCTTCGGCGCGGGCCATCATGCGCCCACGCGCCTGCGCATCCTCAAGCAGAAGCAGCGCCGTCGTGGCGAGACTTTGCGCGTCGCTCACCTGGACGCAGCCGCCGGCGCGCAACAGCTCTTCATAGGCGTCGGCGAAATTCTGCCAATGCGGGCCGGTGATCACGGCGGCGCCGAGCTTGATCGCTTCCACCGGGTTTTGCCCGCCATGGGTTACAAGCGAGCCGCCGATGAAGGCGACCGGCACGAGGTTATAGAAGAGTCCAAGCTCGCCGATGGTGTCGGCAATGTAGATGTCGGCGCTAGGCTCAGGGAGCTTGCCTTCGGAACGAAGCGCCACTTTGAGGTTGGCACCGACCAGCAGCTTCGCGATAAACGGACCTCGTTCTGGATGGCGCGGCACGATGATGGTGAGCAGATCGGCCCGCGCGCCCTTCATAGCGAGATGGGCAACGGCGGCAATATCGTCCTCGCCGGGATGGGTACTCGCGGCAAGCCATACCGTGCGTCCGGCAAGCACAGCGGAGAGTTTTCTGTGCCCGGCAAGATCCGCCGCCGGCGGCGGCGCGTCGGCCTTGAGATTGCCGACTGGGAGCACACGAGACGTGCCGAGCGCCGTGAAGCGCTCGGCAAAGCGCTCGTTCTGAGCGAGCACCAAGCTGAATGCCGAGAACAACGGACGACTCAGGCCACGGCGCCCGCGCCAGCGGCGGAAGGAGCGGAACGACATTCGGCCGTTGACGAGCACGAGCGGAATGTCTTGCGCCTTCGTCTCGAGCACGAGGTTCGGCCAGATTTCCGATTCGACGAACACGGCGAGGTCTGGCCGCCAATGGGCAAGAAACCGCCTTACATAATTCTGATTGTCGAGCGGCACATATTGATGCACGGCGCCCTTTGGCAGCCTTTTTCGCACGAGTTTCGCCGAGGTGACCGTGCCCGTGGTGAGCAACAGGCTTATCTCTGGATGCTCGGCAACAATCGTCTCGATTACCGGCAGCACCGCATTGGCTTCCCCCACGCTCGCGGCATGAAACCAGGCGAGGAATCCGGCCGGGCGCGGCACGCTCGCCTCTCCGTAGCGCTCTGGGCGGCGTGACGGCTCCTCTTTGCCAATGCGCGTGCGCCAGGCGAGCATCAGTGGCGCAAGCGGCGCGGCATAGCGGGTCAGCGCGCGATAGGCCCGGATGGCGAAGGCGGGCTTTGAGTCTTGGGCTTGGGCTGCGGGTGACATAGAATCGACGGCCCCGGCAAGATCATAGGCGCGCGCGGTCGCCTGGTTTAGGCCGCGCTCGACTGCGATACGGGCGGCCTCAATCCCGGCCGAATTGGCGTCAGGTGGCACCCTTACAGGATCGCCGACCACGATGCCCAGCTTGGAGAAGGGCAGGTTGATGGTGAAGGCGCTCCAACTTTTGAGTGCGATGAACCGGCTCGTGGCCATGGCGCATGGCACCACCGGGCGGCCGGAGTGTTTGGCAAGCATCACGATGCCATCCCCGGCCTTTCGCGCCGGCCCCGGCGCAAAATCTGCGGTCATGGCAACCGTCGTTCCTTGGTGAAGCGCCTTGAGTGCTTCCCTGAGTGCGGTGGCGCCGCCACGATTCCGGCGGCGGGTACCGGCACCCGCGCCCCGGATCAGGCGCATGCCGAAGCGTTTGAGCACCGCCCCAATCAGCTCGGCATCGCCGTGGCGGGCGACCATGGCGGCCACATCGGCCGGCCGGTCGGGCTTGATCTTGGGCAGCATCAGGAACTGGCCATGCCACATGGCAAAGATTTGCGGGTGTTGGGAGAAGAGCTTGGCGTCGGTGTCGGCGGGATCGCGCCGCACCTCGCTCGTGGCATAGACGAGACGGATATAGGCCGCGGCCAGGGCACTGCCGAGAGTGACAACGGGTCGAGATGAGAACAGCCGCTTCGCCATGCGCTCCGCGTGCGCGCCTAGTTGCCAGCCACCGCGATAGCGCCGGCACTCGCGTCATCGGCGCTCACGTCCTCGCCGGCGTCCCTGGGCTGTCCGTTGCCTCCGGCGATGCCGAACTGGGTCCGGTGCAGGCGGGTATAGAGGCCTCCTCTGGCGACGAGCTCCTCATGGCACCCGACCTCGACGATGCGTCCCTGGTCCAGCACGCAAATGAGGTCGGCATTCTTCACTGTGGAAAGGCGATGGGCGATCATCAGCACGGTACGCCCCCGCATCAGACCTTCGAGCGCCGTCTGCACCTTGGCCTCGGCCTCACTGTCGAGCGAGCTTGTGGGCTCATCGAGGAGTAAGATCGGCGCATCCTTGTAGATGGCGCGGGCAATGGCGATACGCTGGCGCTCACCGCCGGAAAGCAGCGAGCCCGCTTCACCGACGCGGGTGTCGTAGCCCTTGGGCAAGCCCATGATGAAGTCGTGAGCCGCAGCGGCCTTGGCGGCGGCGATGACTTGGGCCTGGTCGTCAGGCTTGGTACCGTAGGCGATGTTGGCGCGGATGGTGTCGTCGAACAGGACTGGGTCTTGCGTGACCAACCCGATGGCGTCGCGGAGGGAAGCGACCGTCACCTGCGCGATGTCCTGCCCGTCGATGACGACTTTGCCGCGATCGGGATCAAAGAACCTAAGCGTGAGATTGACGAGCGTGCTCTTGCCTGAGCCCGAAGGTCCAACCAGCGCCACCGTGCTCCCCGAGGGGACGGTGAGGCTCACACCCTTGAGCACGACGTTCTCGGGTTCATAGGCAAAGGAGACGTTGTGGAAATCGATCTCACCTCGTTTTAGCTCGAGCGCTTTGGCGTTCGGCACTTCGACGAGGCGCGCCTGCCGGTCGACGATGCCAAACACGCGGCTTGCGGCGGCCACGCCTTCCTGCAGCTGCGTCTGCAGTGTGGCGGCGCTTTTCAACGGACCATAGAGCAGGAGCGCCGAAGTCATGAACCCCATGAATTGACCAAGGGTGAGGTCGCCGCGCACGCCCTTGGTCCCGGCAAAGTAGATGGCAAGGGCAAAGCCGAACCCGACCAAAAGCTGGATTGATGGGCTCGACAGCGCCTTGGCGCGCGTGCCGCGCATGGTGAACTCAAGCGCCCGGTTGATGGCGTTCGCGGCGCGCGCCTCCTCCTGGTGCTCCTGCCCGTACGCGCGCACAATACGCATGCCACGCAAGGTCTGGGTGATGAGCGCGCTAAGATCGCCCGTCTCCTGCAGCGACTTTGTGGTCGACTTCCGCATCTTCTGGCGCTGGCGGCTGAGCAGGATCCAGGCGAGCGGCATGAACAGCAGGACCAGCACCGCAAAACGCAGGTCCATATATAACATGGTAGCAACCAGAATGATGACTTTCACATAGTTCTCGCCGAGGGTGACGATCGAGCGGCTCGCCGCTTGCCGCATGAGATTGGCCTCATTGAGGAAGCCCGACAACAGCCGCCCCGAATGCACCGTCTGGATGAACCTCATGTCGGCCGAGGCGAGCTTGGCGAACATGGCGATGCGCAGATCGGCAGTGAAGCGGTGGCCGAGATAGGCGACGGTGACATCGGCCACATATTCGGCGACAGTCTTGATGATCGTCACAACGACGATTCCCGCCGTGACCCAGTAGATCATCTGTTGGTTCTTGCCGACGAACACGTCGTCGGCGGTCTTTTGGATGAAGAACGGGATGGCGCCAGTCGTCGCCGCGGTGAGGATCATGGCGAGGCCCGCGAGCAGCAAGAGGCCGATCCGGGGGCGCAAATGCTCCCGCCAGATGCGCATGACAATCTCGCCCGTCGAGTAGTGAGCCTGGAGCTCGTCAGTCTTCCGCGTGATCCTCCGCGCGTCGCTGAACAGTTGATCTTTCAAGCGCTTCCCCGAATTCCGCCGGTCTTTTGCTTAAGTGCTCGCCGCCGGCCAGCCCCTTCTAGCATGCTTGGCAAGCGAGCTATAAGGCGAAAAACCGAAGGCATTTCGGCGGCCAAAGCATGGTTCCGAAGGTTGCAGACTTTCGCCCTATCCGGCCCCCGTCCTTCAGCGTTGCTTGAGTAAGGGGCACTAGCGGGTCGGGGTACAGTCGTAGGCTTTTTGGAAAGAGCTCTAAACCATGCGGGAAAAAGGCTCGGTTCCAGACATTCAACGACGTCGGAAGACTTCCGTGCCAGGATCGCGGCAATCGAGGCTGCGTCAAGGCAGCTGCTTCAGGAAGATAACAGTAAGGCGTCAATCCGGACTCCACGAGCATCGGGGCAATGTCGCGCCGCTAGGGTCTGTGCTGTCTGCCACGCCTCGCCGCCTCTCAACCTGTTTCTGTCGTATGTTAGCCTGATCCTGCCGCGGACACGCTACAGCCGGCTGTCGCGTTCGTTAATCCGCGCCGCGAGCATCCGATTGAGGTAAGTATCTTCGCTGTGCGAGCGGAGTTAGATACCGGGCGCTGCCAGGACGTGAAAACACTGCGATTCTGTATGGTCGGCCGGCCGGGTGCCGGCGATGCCCCTCGGGCGATCATGGAGCGCCAATTGCGGACAGGTGAGTCTTATGTATCATTCGCTAAGTTCCTCCTGAAGATCTACACCTCGACTACGCCATGACGCGCGCACTGGTCATCGAGCCTGTCGGGAATCTGTGGGGATCGGAACGGGCGCTCCTCGACTTCGTCGGCCGGATGCCAGACGTTGAAGCAGCCGTATGCTGCCCGCCGGACACGCCAATAATCGCCGAGCTCGAAAAATTGGCCATTCGTACGTTTCCCTATTTTGTCTATGCCCTTCACAGAAAAAGCAGATTGACGCGCCTGTGGGCCGCAGTCGGGTTGGTCCGCGCGTGCCTCGAATTTCGGCCCGACGTCATCTATCTCAACCAGGGCGGCTGCTATCGCGTGACTTTGCCAGCGGCGGTTCTGTTCAACCTGCCGATCGTTGCGCATGTTCGAATTTTCAAGGATGTCACCCGTTTCGGCAGGCGATGTCCTAATCCTCGCCGCTTGCACGGTATTGTCGCCGTTAGCTCGGCGATTGCAAGGGAGCTCCGACGCTGGCCGCAGCTGTCAGCTATCCCCCAACATATGCTCTACGATGAATACGTGCCGGCTGCACCCGCAAGTCGATCGGACTTGGCAGAAAGGATGCCCAATCGCGTTGCCTGCATCGGCAGGATCGCCCCAAACAAAGGCCAGAGTCTGCTCATCGATGCGACGCATTGGCTAAGCCAGAATGGCAAGAAAATCGAATGCCTCATCGTCGGCGACGGTCGAATCCACTTCGTTCAGCAATTGAAAGCGGCGGCAGCAGATGGAGCGGGCGCGTCTGTAATCAAATGGTTAGGTGTTCGGAGCGATGTCGTTCCGCTCCTGCGCACATGTGCGGTGCTGGCCTGCCCCTCCCATCAGGAAGCTCTCGGGCGGGTGATCTTTGAGGCTTGGGACGCCGGTGCGGTTCCGGTGGCGTGCATAACGAGTGCCGGCGCAGCAGAAGTTATTGCGGCGGCCGATGGTGGCATTCTTTATGCCGAGCAAGCACCCGAATCACTTGCGAAGGCCCTACAAGCGGCGCTGCGACTGCCTCAAGAAGAAGTCGCCCGGCTGATCGGAAACGGCCGATCGTGGATGTCTAAACACTGCGATCCAAGACAGTACAACAAAGCCCTGGCTAAAATTCTGTGCGAGGCCGCGGCGTCGCAACGCAATTCACAATGAAGATTCTATTTCCCGGCGAAGTCGACGCCAAACTGAGTGCCTGTTTGCCTACTGAAGGAGTGTCAAGATGGTACGTGTTGGGTTTCGGTGGGCAGGAAAAATTGATGGCATCAAGGATATGCTCCGCCGTGGAAAAAGACTTGTTCGCGAATATGCTGCTTACCGTCCTGTTCGGAGAAGACGTGCAAAGCGCGAGCGAAAGGGGATATCGGCCTCCGAGCTTATGGGGCCATCGGAGCCGATTCTGATAATTGCGGCGCACCCTGACGACGAAGTCATTGGAGCGGGCGCCCTGTTGTCGCGGTTGCACTGCGCTGATGTGCTCCACGTCACCGACGGTGCACCGCGTGAAGGCAGCTTCGCCCAAAAGGCCGGATTTGCAGGCCGGAGCGAATATGCGGCCGAAAGGCAGCGCGAGGCAGCTGCGGCGCTCGCGCTTCTTGGCCGAGACACTCTTAGAGTGCAATGCTTGGGCATTCCGGATCAAGAAGCGATTATTAACATTGTCAGCCTCGCCCGGCGACTTGCCGAGCTGCTGACCGACTACAGCTTCGTCGTGACG
>DASPOV010000051.1:0-3474 GCA_035625815.1 Methyloceanibacter sp. | reverse complement strand
ACCGGAGGACGTGGTGATCAGCGGCGAGGTGAGCGCGAATAGCTGCGCGTTGAGCATGCGGCGGCCGAGGTCGATGCCGTTGACGATATTGCCCCACTGGTCGGAACCACCCATCTGCAGAATGCAGTCGTGGCGCTTGTTGAGCTCGACGAAATCGTAGGCCTGCAGCACCATGTAGTTGAACTCGATGAAGGAGAGCGGCTGCTCGCGTTCGAGCCTAAGCTTCACCGAATCGTAGGAGAGCATCCGATTGACGGTGAAATGGCGGCCATAGTCGCGGAGAAAATCGATGTAGTTGAGCTCGTCGAGCCAATCGGCGTTGTTGACGAGCAGGGCGTCGCTGCCGCTCGCGCCGAAGCTGACGAAATTGCCGAACACCGACTCGATCCCGCCGACATTGGCGGAGATCTCCGCGTCGGTCAGGAGCTTCCGCGACTTATCCTTGCCCGATGGGTCGCCGACCTTGGTGGTGCCGCCGCCGATCAGCACGATCGGACGATGCCCTGCCTGCTGCAGCTTGCGCAGCATCATTATCCCAAGCAGATTGCCGACATGTAGGCTTGGCGCCGTGCAGTCGAAGCCGATATAGCCGGTGATAAGTTCGGATCTCGCGAGCTTGTCGAGGGCCGCTTCGTCGGTCACCTGATGGATATAGCCCCGGGCTTTGAGCTCGTTCAGGAACTCCGACTTGGTTGTGCTCATGATGGATCCGGCGGGCACGTTGCAGCTTTGCTGAGCCACGCGTGTATCAGGTTTGGGCAAAAATAGCACGGGAAGGAGAAGTGGTCTGCGCGCGGTGTGACTGTGGCGCGCCGCCATAAGGTGAATGGCCCGAGACACCGCCGTTCTTGATCGAGACGCCAAATGTGGATTGGTGCTTCCAAAGACGCCTAACTGGAGGTGGCAAGGCCGATCATCAGCGTCTGTGGCGCTTGGCAGTGATCCCGAGCACTTCGCGTGCTTTTCGGCCACTTTTGATCAAAGCTGAAACCCTCTTACTCTTGATCAACGGAGGGGAAGTAACCCTAGGCCGCGGACTCTCGCTTCTTTTTTTTGCCGAGGCGCTTGTCGAGATAGGCGTCGATCACTTCCATGAGACCGTCCATACGGCCTTCGAAGAAGTGGTTAGCATCGGGGACGACGGCGTGCTCGATGACGATGCCCTTCTGGGTCTTAAGCCGCTCGACTAGCCCGCGCACGGACTCCGTCGGCACCACGCGATCCTTAGCGCCGTTCACCATGAGGCCGGACGACGGGCAGGGCGCCAAAAAGGTGAAGTCGTAGAGATTCGCAGGAGGCGCCACAGAGATAAAGCCTTCGATCTCGGGACGCCGCATCAGGAGCTGCATGGCGATCCATGCGCCGAAAGACACGCCGGCGATCCAGCAGGAGGCGGCATCGGCGTTATAGGCCTGCATCCAGTCGAGCGCCGTGGCGGCATCGGCCAATTCGCCAGGACCGTTGTCAAACAGTCCCTCGCTCCGTCCCACGCCGCGGAAGTTCAAGCGCAACACCGAAAAGCCCCGCCGCTGAAAGGCGTAATATAGGTGATAGACAACCTGGTTATTCATGGTGCCGCCGAACTGCGGGTGCGGGTGCAGGATTAGCGAGACAGGCGCATTAGGCCGGGGATTGTGATGGTAGCGGGCTTCGATTCTTCCGGCGGGGCCGCTGATATTCACTTCGGGCATGAAATGTTGACCTTGAACGACGCTATTTAGACTCTGGGGAGAGGGGCTTGAAGCCTTAGAAATGGCGAGCGCGGTACCACAAAACTTGACTCTGCCGCTCAGGAATCCTATAAGATTTAGAATTGTTCCAAACAGGGATGCTCCGGCCATTACCGTTGCGGAGCAGTCCCAGCTTCGGGCCGCGCTTCATAGCATGCGCGACGGGGGCTCGTGCAAGCGTTAACGGCGGTCTTTGGCCCGCGAGCTTCTGAGGCATGACGACGCGTTCCTATCTCGATTACAACGCCACCGCGCCACTTCGGCCGGAGGTGCGTGAAGCCATTGTCGCGGCCTTAGACGCTTACGGCAATCCGTCCTCGGTCCATGCCGAGGGCAGGGAGGCGAGAGCGCTTATCGAATCCGCGCGGGCGAAGGTCGCGGCGCTTGCCAGTGCGCGCGCAGAGGACGTGATCTTCACGAGCGGCGGCAGCGAGGCGAATGCGCTGGCGCTGGCCGCGCAAGCTGGCGAGGCCTGGCATTGCTACATCTCAACGGTGGAGCACCCTTCCGTGCTCGTCGGCGGCAGATTCTGTCGCGAGAGCACGACCCGAATTCCTGTGTCCAGCGATGGCGTGATCGACCTCGATGTGCTTGCGGCAAAGCTTGCGAAACACCATGTCGGAGGGCGGAGGCCCTTCGTTTCGCTGATGGCGGCTAACAACGAGACCGGCGCGATTCAGCCGGTCGCCGTGGCGGCCGAAATCGTTCATGCGGCGGGCGGTCTTCTGCATACCGATGCGGTTCAGGTCGCGGGCAGGCTGCCGCTCGATTTCGGCGCACTAGGCGCCGACATGATGACGCTCTCGGCGCACAAGCTCGGAGGCCCCAAGGGAGTCGGAGTCCTGGTGCTTCGCGAAGGCGTTGCGGTGGAGCCCTTGATCAAAGGCGGCGGCCAGGAATGGCGTCGGCGCGCCGGCACCGAAAATGTCGCGGGCATTGTGGGTTTCGGAGTGGCGGCGGAACTCGCTGCGGCGGAACTTGAGAAGGCCGCGGCGCTTGTATCTCTCCGCGATGGGCTGGAGACCAGGGCGCTTGAGGTTGAGCCCGGCACGGTGGTGGTGTCGGGCCGCGTGGCCCGGCTTCCGAATACGAGCTGCATCGCAGTTCCGGGCACCAAGGCCGAGACCCTCGTTATTGGGCTCGATCTTGCGCAAGTTGCCGTGAGCGCTGGCAGCGCCTGTTCCTCTGGCAAGGTCGAGCCCTCCCATGTGTTGAGCGCCATGGGACTTTCGTCGGAACTTGCGCAAGGCGCCATCCGCGTAAGCCTTGGCTTTGGCACCACGAGTGCCGATATCGAGAGATTCATTAGCGCTTGGAGCGAGCTGATCAAAAGGATGCTGCGGCGCCAAGAGGCGGCGTAAGAGCCGCATGAGACAAAGGATTTTGGAGTAGAGCATTTTGGAGTAGAGCTATGCCCGCAGTGCAAGAGACAGTCGCCCGCGTCCGCGAGATCGACGTTGACAAGTACAAATACGGCTTCAGCACGAAGATCGAATCGGTCAAGGCGCCGAAGGGTCTAAACGAGGAGGTGATCCGTTTCATCTCCGCGAAGAAGAAGGAGCCGCACTGGCTGCTCGACTGGCGGCTCGAGGCCTATCGTCGTTGGCTCACGTTGCAGAAGCCGACCTGGGCCAACGTCACATACCCCGAGATCCACTTCCAGGAGCTTTATTACTATTCCGCGCCCAAGAGCACCGAGGGGCCAAAGAGCCTTGCCGAGGTCGATCCCGAGCTGCTTGAGATC
>DASPOV010000050.1:0-4187 GCA_035625815.1 Methyloceanibacter sp. | reverse complement strand
CGGCAATCCGAAGGGCGTGGTCTATCACCACCGCGGTGCGGCACTGATGTGCTACGCGAACACCATCGCCACCAGCATGGGCCCCCACCCCGTCTATCTCTGGACGCTGCCCATGTTCCATTGCAACGGATGGTGCTTTCCCTGGTCGCTGTCGGTGGTCGCCGGCACTCATGTTTGCCTTCGGTCCGTGCGGGCGAAGCCCATGTATGACGCGATCGCCGATTACAAGGTGACGCATCTCTCCGGCGCGCCCTTCGTCATGTCCTGTCTGGTCAACGCCACGGAGGAGGAGAAGCGGAGTTTCGATCATCGCGTCGCCTTCAACCATGCCGCTGCCCCTCCGCCGGAAGCCGTGCTCGGACGAATGGCTGAAGTGGGCTTCGAACTCACCCATCTCTACGGGCTCACGGAAACCTATGGGCCCGCGACCATCAATGAATGGCATGACAAATGGGAATTGCTCCCCCCCCACGAGCGCCTCTCGAAGCGGGCACGGCAAGGCGTGCGATATGTGGCGCTGGAAGGGCTTACCGTGATGGACCCGGAAACCATGGAGCAAGTACGTGCCGACGGAGAGACGCTGGGCGAGGTCATGTTCCGCGGCAACATCGTGATGAAGGGATACCTCAAGAACAACAAAGCCACGAAGGAGGCCTTTGCCGGTGGCTGGTTCCATTCCGGCGATCTCGGCGTGCTTCACCCCGACGGCTACATCCAGCTGAAAGACCGCTCCAAGGACATCATCATCTCTGGCGGGGAGAACATCTCCTCCATCGAGGTGGAGGACGTGCTCTACAAGCACCCCGCCGTTGCCGCCGCCGCCGTGGTGGCAAAGCCCGACGCCAAATGGGGCGAGACTCCTTGCGCCTTCATCGAGATCCGGCCTGGCATCGAGGTCACGGAAGCGGAGATCGTCAGCTACTGCAAGGAACGGCTCGCCCGCTTCAAATGCCCGCGCCACGTGGTATTCACCGAGCTCCCCAAAACCTCGACGGGCAAGATCCAGAAGTTCAAGCTACGCGAGCGGGCGAAGACGGCGTAGGCCTTCTGGCTGGCGAGCGCCTCACGTTCCCTACCAAATACGTTTACAGCGTTTAGCCTTGTGAAGACTTTTGCCAGTGGCGATGGCAGAATGTCGTATGCGCTTTGGCGTCAAGGCAGGCGCCAAGAGAAGGACGCTTTCGGGATGCCCAGTCAAGGTCTTAGATTCATAAACTTGCAAGAGCACTCCGACGAACGCGGGCGAATGCGCATCGTCGAGGTCGACAGCGACCTGCCCTTCGTGCCGGTTCGCAGCTTCATCATCTCCGATGTCCCGACCGGCAAGACGAGGGCCGGCCATGCCGTGTCCTGCGAAGAGCTTCTTATCGTTGCGCAAGGCTCTTGCCTAATCACGGCGCGCACGGGCGCCGGCCTCGAAGAACATCGCCTTACGCCGACGACGGGTGGGGTTCATCTGCGGCCGGGCACTTGGCTCATGCTCAGCGAGTTCGAGCCCGGGACGATTCTGGTCACCTATGCCTCCGAGCGGTACGCGGACACGCGTTTCTTCGCCGAATTTGTCGACATGGATCAGGATCGACGGTAGCGCCGACGCTCCGCGGCTGATTTAGCTTTTTCACTGCCGCGCTTTGGTTGTGATCAAGCTCCAGCCCCTTTTGCGGGGCTTGGGCCCGCGTTTCAAAATATGGTTGCGGGCTGACGCCGAATTGGCGGAGTGGGGTGACTTGGACACAGCGCTCGAAGGCCGATTCCATCTCATCGCAAGCTACGTTGCACTTGTCATCGAGTGCGACGCCGTGTTCGTCGTGGCTTTCGGCGCCCTTCAGGCCATAACGTGTTGAAGGCGATCGTCACAGAGCACGCTCTCGAAATCGAGGGCCGCCTAATCTGGCTCCGCTTCGCCACTTGAATCCTGCTGCGCTGGAATTTGCGTTTGCCGCCGACATCTTGCGCACCGCAGTCGCACCCACTTGGGACTACTTCCTGGCGAAGGACATTCAGCCTTTGAACAGAGCGGCGCCTCGGATCCGACCGCCCAGCCGAGCTAGAAAAATCGGCCGGATTCAGGCCCGTTAATCAGTTGGACTGAGGTGCGAATATGTGGTTCAGTCCCTTGAAGTGACGTGCGGGCGCAGTGCCAAAAGAAGCGGGGACGCGTCAGGTTGCGCGGGTTTCGGGGGGTTTCAAAGGCAACGTTGGCGGAGTTCAGCTCTGCTGTTGTACGGGTGGCCGGATCGCGAGGTGATGCCCCCGCTGACCTTAAAACGTGGGCACCCTCAACTTGGGGCCGATGAATGCTGAGCAAGGCACGGGGTAAGCGGTTTCAGCTCGTTCTCATCAAGCCGTCCCATTACGACGCCGATGGCTATGTCGTGCAATGGTTCCGCTCGACCATGCCGTCGAACTCGCTCGCCGCGGTCTATAGCCTCGCGCGTGGCGCGGCCGATTGCCAAGTGCTCGGCCCTGACCTCCCCATTGACGTCGCCGCCATAGACGAGACCAACACGAGGGTGCGCCCGCACGAAATCGCCAAGCGCATCGCTCGCAATGGCGGCTTGGGGTTAGTCGGGCTGATCGGCGTGCAATCGAATGAGTTTCCGCGAGCGCTCGACATTGCCCGGCCACTTCGCGCCGCCGGCGTGCAGGTGATGATAGGCGGCTTTCATGTCTCCGGCTGTCTCGCCATGCTCTCCGAGATTCAGGCCGACATCAAGGTCGCCCAAGAACTCGGCATCTCCATCTTCGCCGGCGAAGCCGAGGAAGGTTTCGACAAGGTCCTGCAAGATGCGTCGAGATCCGAGCTTCGCCCCATCTACAATCACATGAAGGTGCTGCCGAGCATCAGCGACGCACCCTCCCCGCCCTTCCTTCCCGTCGACTTCGTCAAGCGGACTGTCGGCGACGTCACGAGTTTCGACGCCGGCCGCGGCTGTCCCTTCCAATGCTCTTTCTGCACCATCATCAATGTGCAGGGGCGCAAGTCGCGCTACCGCTCACCTGACTCGATCGAGCAGATCCTGCGCATGAATTGGGAACAAGGGGTGAAGCGCTTCTTCATCACCGACGACAATTTCGCCCGCAACAAGGACTGGGAAGCCATCTACGACCGGATCATCAAGCTGCGCGAAGAAGGTGGCATGGACGTCCGCTTTATGATCCAGGTCGACACGCTCTGCCACAAGATCCCGAACTTCATCGAGAAGTCGCGCCGGGCTGGCGTCACCCGCGTGTTCATCGGGCTCGAGAACATCAACCCAGCGAATCTGATGGCCGCCAAGAAGCGCCAGAACAAGATCACCGAGTACCGCAAGATGCTGCTCGGCTGGAAGGCCGCCGGCATAATGACCTTCGCCGGCTACATCCTCGGCTTCCCCAACGACACGCCGCAGTCGATCCGCCACGACCTCGACATTATCAAGAGAGAGCTCCCGCTCGACGCGCTTGAGTTCTTCGTGCTCACACCGCTGCCGGGCTCAGAGGATCACAAGATCCTGTTCGAGAAGAATGTCTGGATGGACCCGGACATGAATAAATACGAGCTTGAGCACGTGGTGACCGGCCACGCCAAGATGACAAAGGAAGAGTGGCAGGCTATCTATTGCTCGGCCTGGGATATTTTCTACACCGACGAGCATATGGAGACGATCATGCGGCGCGCGGCTGCGACCGGCATCAACCTTCGCTCGCTGATGGCGGTGCTGATGTGGTTCTCGAGCGCAATGAAGATCGAGGCGTTGCATCCGCTGCAATGGGGCATCTTCCGCGTCAAATATCGCAAGGATCGGCGCCCGAGCTTCCCCATAGAGTCGCCGCTTTCGTTCTACGCAAGCTATACTGCGGAGACGGCGATGAAGGCCGCAAAGCTCGCGCGGCGCTGGCTACATCTGAAGAGCATCCTGCACAAGATCGAAGCCGATCCGAACGCGAAGTCCTATCAGGACGAGGCGCTAATTCCGGTCACCGATGAAGACGCCGAGCATATGTAGCTCTACACCCAGAGCGAGGCGGTGCGCGCCGCCGTGCAGCATGAACGCCGCGTGGCTGGCATCCATGCGAACCGCCATCCGTCGAACGGTCATGCCGGAAACAGCCATGCGGGGAACGGTCATGCCGGAAACAGCCATGCGGGAAATGAACTAGGCGGGACCGATGTGCATGACGGTTCCCACGATTATCCCATCCCG